>DASQPR010000654.1:0-2349 GCA_035643815.1 Micromonosporaceae bacterium
GTGCCGGACGACGTGTCGGTGATCGGCTTCGACGACTCGGCGTTCATGAATTGCACCGAGCCGCCGCTGACGACCGTACGGCAGCCGATCGAAGCGCTGGGACGCGCCGCGGTCACCTTGCTCGTGAATCAGATCGAAGGCGCGTCCGTGACGGCCGAGGAGCTGCTGTTCGAACCTGAGCTCGTGGTCCGTGGGTCGACCGGCCCGGTGTCCGTCGCTGCGCGGTGACGTGTCGACCACCACGTGGAACAGGCCGTGACGCTCGCGTTCGCGGCCGAATCGCACCCGAAGGCCGTCGCCGCACAGGTGTATCACGACAGCCCGCTGCTGCGGATATGCCGCCAGTACAGCCCCACCGGCGTACGGGTTGCCGGCGAACTCGACTACCGTCAGCAGAAGGAACTCGAGCACGCTCTCGGTGAGTCGCTGCGGCTGGATCGGAACATGCACCTCAACTTGCGGGACTTGGCGTATATCGACGCGGCCTGTGCGTCGTTGATCGTTCGCGCCGCGCGGAGACTTCCGGCCTCGCGCCGCATGATCATTACCTGTCGAGGGGTCGTGCGGACCGTTTTGGACCTGGTTGGCGCGAATAGCGCACCTCAGATACGGGTAACGCTGGCGCATGGTCACGCCTGACTCGGCTGACCTGGCCGGGGCCCGGCCGCAGCCATCCGTCCCCGAAGAGGAGGTCTCCTTGGATCTCCCATTCGACTCGGACGGACTTTATGCGGTGCGATCGAGTGTGGCCGCGCACGCCGGGCACCTGGGCGCTTCCACGCAGGTCGTGCAACGCGCCCTGATCGTGGCTAGTGAGCTCGCGACGAACGCCGTACGGCATGGTGGCGGGCGTGGCCGGTTGCGCCTTTGGGTAGCCGGCGGCCGGCTGCACGGCGAGGTCAGCGACTCCGGGCGTGGCCTCGCGGACACCGCGGCCGGCACCGAACGTCCGCCGCCGACGGCACCGGGCGGCCGCGGTTTGTGGATCAGCCGCCAGCTCGCCGATGAATTCGCGATCGAGTCCAGTCCCAACGGCACGACAGCCCAATTCGCGATCAGTCTTGACGGCGACGCTCTGGACATTTCGGACCACTGGTCCACCTGATCCGACCGTACCGTCGGGTCATGACGAACCGCACGCTGTCCCACGGTACGAGAGCGTGCGTCCATCAGGCAGGACGACGCCGTTAGACTGAACCACATGTACACGCACGGACATCACGAGTCGGTGCTCCGCTCGCATCGGTGGCGTACGGCGGAGAACTCGGCGGCCTACCTGTTGCCACACCTCGCGCCGGGCGCGTCGCTGCTCGATGTCGGTTCCGGCCCCGGCACGATCACCGTGGATCTCGCCGATCGGGTTTCGCCCGGCCATGTCACCGCGCTGGAAGCGACCGAGGCCGCAGTTTCCCTGACCCGGGCCGAGGCCGAGCGGCAGGGCCGAATGGATCTGTCCTATGTGGTCGGTGACGTGCACGCGATGGAGTTCGCCGACGCGACCTTCGATGTGGTCCATGCCCACCAGGTCCTCCAGCACCTCGCCGATCCGGTGAAGGCACTCGCCGAGATGCGGCGGGTGTGCCGCCCGGGCGGACTTGTGGCCGCTCGCGACAGCGACTACGCCGCGTTCACGTGGTTTCCGCAGCTACCCGAGCTTGACGAGTGGCTTGCCCTGTACCGGCGCATCGCTCGACAGAACAGTGGCGAACCGGATGCCGGCCGGCGCATGTTGTCCTGGACCCGCGCGGCGGGGTTCACCGACGTCACCACCTCGGCCACCACGTGGCTCTTTGCGACGCCGGAGGACCGCGCGTGGTGGGGCGGGATGTGGGCGGATCGCGTCGTCCAATCGGATTTTGCCCGCCAGGCGGTCGACCGCGGCGAGGCGACCGCCCGCGACCTGCGACGGATGAGCGACGCGTGGAGCGCGTGGGCGAACGCCGATGATGGGTGGCTCGCGATCCTGCACGGCGAGATCCTCGGCCGCGCCTAGGCATCTCCCACGTCAGCAGTGCGTGTCCGATTCTTTCAAGACGCGAGCTGGCCCGGGCTCGTACGGTGACACCATGACACCTTCCTTCAACCTCATCGGACTCGTCGTGAATGACATGGCCGCCTCGCTAGCGTTCTACCGTCGACTCGGCCTCGACATCCCGGCCGGCGCCGAGAACGAACCGCATGTGGACGTTGCCCTCCCCGGCGGAATGCGACTGGCGTGGGACACGGCCGACCTGATCAAATCCATCGATCCCGAGTGGACACCGCCAAACGGCGGCCACCGCGTCGCGCTGGCGTTCCAGTGTGGCAGCCCGGCCGACGTCGACGCCGCTTACGCGGAACTAGTCGCGG
>DASQPR010000655.1:0-3901 GCA_035643815.1 Micromonosporaceae bacterium
TCGATCTTGATCAGACCATGGTCGAGATCGACTCGCTCGAGAACGAGGCCGGACGCGCCCTCAATGGCCTGTAGGCCCATGGGCGTCGACTCCGCGTTGTGATGGACCAGTCCTTGTAGGGCCGGCCGCAGTCCGAAGAGCGCCGCGGCCGAAACGACCGCGAACACGATCCCCTGCAGGGCCGCCGGTCCGCCGAGACCGGCGACGATGGCCGCCGCGACCGCGCCCGCGGCCAACATCACCAGGATGAACGTCCCGGTAACGAGCTCTGCGACGCCGAGCACCGCGCCGAGAATTACCCAAAACACCGCCACACGTCGATCGTTGCACGCCAATGCTCACATCTGCGACAAGACAAATGCCGCAGTGTGCCCCGCGTCCCCCTTCGGGTGGCTCAAACAGGTGTGAATCTGCTGTGAGTCACCCGTCGATCTCGGTGACGAAGTCGATGAGCCGCTCGACCGCGGTGATGAGCGGAGTCTCGATGTCGCGGTAGCTGTCGACCCGGGACAGGATGTGGCGCCACATATCGGCCGGCTCGGCGATCCCGAGCGCGGCACAGGCGCCCTCCTTCCACGGCCGGCCGGGCGCGATCGTGGGCCACCGCTGAATGCCGATCCGGGCCGGCTTCACCGCCTGCCACACGTCGACGTAAGGGTGCCCAGTCACCAGGACGTACGGCGACGACACGCCGGCCACGATCCGGCTCTCCTTCGTACCGTCGATCAAATGATCGACGAGCACGCCGAGCCGTCGGGTCGGACCGGGTTCGAAATCGGCGACCGCGGCGGCGAGATCATCGATGCCGCCGAGCGGCTCCACTACGACGCCTTCGATCCGGAGGTCGTCCCCCCAGATCCGTTCGACCAACGCGGCGTCGTGCACACCCTCGACCCAGATGCGGCTCGCTCGGGCCACCCTTGCCCGCGCGCCGTCGACGGCGATGGATCCGGAGTTCGTCCGCCGCTGCGCCGGCGCCACCGCTCCCGACGACACCGGCCGGCACAGCGTGACCAGCTCGCCGTCCACGCGGAATCCGGCCGGCTCCAACGGGAAGAGGCGGCGCGCACCGAACCGGTCCTCCAGGATGACGGCCTCACGGTCGAAGCCGATCACCGCACCGCAGAACGTGCTGGCGGCGTCCTCTACGACGAGTCCGACCTCGGCGACCACCTGGGCGACCGCGCCCGGCCGCCGTGGGGCGCCGCGGCGCCAACCGGACAGTACGTCGTCGGGTAATGCGCCACTCATGCAACGGGAGCCTAGTGCGTCCACCGGGCTCCGGCTCACCGACACGGCCGGCTAGCCGACATGGCGTCGGCGACACCACCGGGCCGACGCAAGACACGTCGCCCCGTGACGCCGTACGCTGGCAGTCATGTCTGAAACACGGGCCGCAACCACGACGACGCGCCGGTCGACCCGGTTCGTCGCCTGGACGCGCGCGTGGCGCGCCGGGCTCGTGCCCTATGACGACGTGGCCGATGAGATCGCCGTCGGCGAAGAGCACGTTGTGGCCGATGCGCCCGGAACGTGGACCGATACGACGCTGCGGGATACGTTGCCACTGCTGGCGAAGGTGCCTCCGGATGACATCCGGGTCGTGCTGCCGGCGGCCGGCGATCCGGTGGGGTTGCCCGGTCCGGGCCCGTTCACCGGCGCGGCGCTTCTCGAAGGCGAGGGCGTCCTCGCCGGCACGTACGGGTTCGTTCCCGAGGTACGCGACCACACGTCCGGCTCCGGCGACGTCTTCACGACCGTACGGTGGCAGGTTTTCGTGCTGCCGACGGCGCCGCCGGCGGCGACCGGACCGGGCCCGGCCGAGGCCGAAGCGGACCTGAACGCGGCGCTGCTGTCCGCCACCGCCGAGTTGACGCGCCTCGATGTGGCGCAGTGGCGACCAGAACTCGCGGGCGCGCTAGCCGCGTTACGGCGCCCGGACAACGGCACCGAGTTGCCGCCCGGCTATGACCCTCGAGCGCGACGCTTGTTCGCTCGCGCAAGCGTGCTGGACCGGGTCCTGGCGCTCGCGGACGAGGTGGCCCCGGGCGGCGCGATCAACAGCCACGAGGCGAGAGCCCGCGATGACGTGCTCCGACCGCTGGCCGCCGCGTGCCGGCACGCTCTGGTCGCCGCCTGCAACGCCCCGCTGTTGTAGGCACGTTTAGACCTCGTCGATGAGGTCGGCCACCGACCCGACGATCCGCGATGGCCGGTACGGAAACCGGCCGACGTCGCCGCGCGTGGAGATGCCACTCAGTACCAGGATCGTAAAGAGACCCGCCTCGAGACCGCAGAGGATGTCGGTGTCCATCCGGTCGCCGATCATCGCCGTCGTTTCCGAGTGCGCGTTGATGGTGTTCAATGCCGAGCGCATCATCATCGGGTTCGGCTTGCCGACGAAGTACGGCTCGATGCCGGTGGCCTTGGAGATGAGCGCCGCAACTGAGCCACAGGCGGGCAACGCGCCCTCATTGGACGGTCCCGTCGCGTCCGGGTTCGTCGCGATGAACCGGGCGCCGCCATTGATGAGGCGGATCGCGGTTGTGATCGCCTCGAAGCTGTACGTCCGCGTCTCGCCGAGCACCACGTAGTCGGGTTCGTGATCGGTCAGGATGTAGCCAACGGTGTGCAGTGCCGTGGTCAGGCCGGCCTCGCCGATCGCGTACGCCGTGCCACCCGGTCGCTGATCGTCGAGGAACTGGGCGGTGGCGAGCGCCGACGTCCAGATCGCCGACTCGGGCACGTCGATGCCCATCCGGGACAGGCGAGCCTGCAGATCGCGCGCCGTGTAGATCGAGTTGTTCGTCAGGATCAGGAACGGCTTGCCGGAGTCGCGCATGCGATTGACGAACTCCGGCGCACCCGCGACGGGATAACCCTCGTGCACCAACACCCCGTCCATGTCGGTGAGCCACGACTCCACGGGTTTGCGATCGGTCATGCGCCGAAGCGTAGCCACCGCGCGGGCGGCCCCACAGACGAAGCCCCTATTGCCCTATCTCGGCGGATGAGGCCGGGCGGGCCGGCGGCAACAGTCGGCCGGACACGAATCCCACGTCGGCACATGGCCGAGCGCGGCCCGCGGCCGCGTCGCGTCGAATCGCTCGCTCACCAGATCAACGATCATGTCGACGAAGCTCGGGTGGACGCCCGGCGTCGCGGCGCGGACGAAATCGAGGCCGAGCTTCTTGGCCGTCTCGGCCGCCTCATTGTCCAGGTCCCAGGCGACCTCGAGGTGGTCCGAGATGAATCCGATCGGGCTGACCAGGACGCTCGTGACACCGTCGTCGGCGAGCCGGTGCAGGTGGTCGTTGATGTCCGGTTCAAGCCATGGCATCTGTGGCGGTCCGGAACGGCTCTGCCACACGAGATCCCAGGCGACGTCCGGTGCGGCCTCAGCCGTCACGAGGGACGCGACTTCCCGGAGCTGGCTCCGGTAGCGGTCAGTGCCGCCACCCGGGCCGCTGGACTCCGCCATGGACGTCGGGATCGAGTGGGCGGTGAACGCGATGCGCGTCGTCGCCCGTCGATCCGGCGGCAACGTGGCCAGCGCCGCGCCGACCGCGTCGACGTGCGCGCGTATGTGACCGGGATGATCGTGGTAATGCCGGATCTTGTCGATGACCGGCGCATCCGGTCCGACGCTCGCCCGGGCGGCCTCGATGTCGTCGAGGTACTGGCGGCACGAAGAGTACGAGCCGTACGGACTCGTCACGAACGCGAGGGCGCGACGAACGCCGTCATCACGCATCCGGCTGACCGTTTCGCCCAGGTACGGCGACCAGTTCCGGTTCCCCCAGTAGAGCGGCAGCTCGACGCCAGCGTCGGCCAGGCTCGCCCCGATCGCGGTCAGCAGGTCCCGGCATTGCCCGTTGATCGGCGATACTCCGCCGAAGTG
>DASQPR010000656.1:0-10590 GCA_035643815.1 Micromonosporaceae bacterium
GGCGGCGAGCGCGGCACTTCCGTCGACCGGGAAGTCGCGTGCGGCCGTGGCGGCACTGCGGCGCACAGCGTCGGGCGCCGGGTTCTCGCCGCTGCGGCGAGCGGCCGGCACAGTCGCGCGGCCGACGGTCGCGGTGGCCCGCGCTCGCGTCGACGGCGTTGCCTGGGTCATGCCGGGCCGGGTGGGACTGCCGCGCTGTGCAGTCATCGTCGCTCCCTCGTCGTGCTTGTCCGTGATGTCGGTTGATCTCGGTCGATGCGTTCCGCGGCCCGGACCCGGACCGAGGCGGCGCGCGGATTGGCCGCCACCTCCGCGTCACTCGGCCGCTCGGCACCGCGGCTCACGATGCGAAACTCCGGTTCAGTGCCGGGCGGCGCGACCGGCAGATCGACCGGGGCGGTCGACTTCGTGCGAGGAGCGATCGCCGCCTTTGCAATGCGGTCCTCAAGCGAGTGGTAGGACATCACGACCATCCGGCCACCGGGCGCGAGCGCGTCCAGCCCGGACGGCAACGCGCTCTCCAGCGCCGACAACTCGCCGTTGACCTCGATGCGCAGCGCCTGGAACGTACGCTTCGCCGGGTTGCCGCCGGTGCGCCGCGCCGCCGCCGGGATCGCGTCCCGGACCAGGTCGGCCAGGTGCGACGACGAGACGAGGCGGGCCTTGGCCCGTTCCCGGACGATGGCCGACACGACCCGGGGCGCGAAGCGCTCCTCGCCGTACACGCGGAGGATCCGGACGAGCTCCCCCGGCGGGTACTCATTGACTACCTGCTCGGCGGTCACGCCCCGGGTCTGGTCCATACGCATGTCCAGCGGCGCGTCCTGCGCGTAGGCGAACCCCCGCTCGGGCCGGTCGAGCTGCAGCGACGAGACCCCTAGGTCGAACAGCGCGCCGTCGATCGCGTCGTAGCCGAGGCGATCGAGCACGTCGGGGAGTTCGTTGTAGACGGCGTGTACGAGATGTGTCCGCGACGCGTACGGTGCGAGCCGATCGGTCGCCCGTGCCAATGCTTCGGTGTCGCGGTCGAGCCCGATGAGCACGAGCCGCGGGTGCGCCGCCAGGACGGCTTCAGCATGGCCGCCGAGGCCGAGGGTCGCGTCGACGTGGACGGCATCGCGGTGTGCGGCCGGTCGCGACAGCGCCGGGTCGAGCAGTTCGAGGACGCGGTCGAGCAGCACGGGCACGTGTCCGCCGGTAGTCGGGTGCCCACGGTCGGACGCGGCGGCGCCCGGTGCCATCGGCGGCCCGATCTGCATGGTGAACACCCCCTGCGGCGCGTGCCGCCCCGTGATCGACGACGTACGCGGCGTCGTCCGGTCTGTGACGCAAGCACGGCCGCGAAATGCGTCAGCACAAGCGCGCGGCGAGCCGTCGCGCCGGTTGAATTGCCTCGATGTGGTCGCCCGGTTCCAAGCCCTCGTCACCGAACGCATTGCGACGGCACGACCGGACCGCTCCCCCCTCGTGGCGCGTCGGTCGATCCGTCACCGCGTGCGGGTCGCGGACCCGCGTGCGATGGTCTGTTGTCTCGAGTTTCTCGTCTGGCCGCGTGCCCGCGGCGGTGGAAGACGACCCATCGATGGCCGGTCGATGGGTCGCGGGTGTGTGGCTGTTGACGGGGCGTGATCCGTACCGTCAGATCCCCATCCGCTCCTGCGTGCCTGGCACCGGGGAAGAGGCGTCAGGAACGAAAGCGCGGGTGGAGATCTGGCCGTACGGCACAGGTCCCGAGATCGCGAACCGGGCCGTCACAATCCGCTCGGCAGCACCCCCTCCTCGATGTCGGAGAACGCGTCTTCACTCTCCGCGAGGTATGTCTCCCAGGACTGCCGGTCCCAGACCTCGACCCGGCTGCTGGCACCGATCACGACCAATTCGCGCCCGAGCCCCGCATAGTCACGTAGGTGCGCCGGGATGGTGACGCGACCCTGCCGGTCGGGCACCTCGTCATGCGCACTCGCGAAAAACACCCGGCTATAGGCGCGCGCCGCCTTATGCGTGACCGGCTGCTCGTGGAGCTGGCCGGCGATGCGCCCGAACTCGGCGGTGGTGAACACGTAGAGACAGCGCTCCTGTCCTTTGGTGATCACAACACCTCCCGCGAGCTCGTCCCGAAACTTGGCCGGCAGGATCAGCCGACCCTTGTCGTCGAGGTGCGGCGTGTGGGTGCCGAGGAACATCGCACCCCACCCCTCACGTCAACCGACCCTCCACTGATGACGGCCGGTGACCCGGTGATCTCCGCCAGTGCGCACCACTGTACTCCACTTCACTCCACCGTCAATGAGAATGCGGCCGAATTCCCGCGCGTCGCTCCACAGATGCCCAGCTCAGCATGCGTGGAGCGCGGTGGAGTAAGAAAGCGGACACGGCGCGTCAGGCGTCGCCGCAGCTTGCCGGCCGACCTCTGATATCGGAGGGCAGGGCAGCTAGCGACCCGACTTGGACACCGACCGATCCGCGTCCGAGCCGGCTCGAAAACGTCGAGGGAGCGAAGTGGAGGGCGATCTCGACCAGCGGTGCAGGACATAGACAGCCCCGGCGCGCCGACCGCGCCGGGGCTGTCCCACGGTGGTGACACGCCCGCCGCGAGTCACCGACCACCGGCGGCGCCGACATCATTGTCGACGTCGCCAGCAACCCGAAGATCCGCCGAGAGCGTCACTACCGGGCCGTCTGCCAGCCGGGTCACCGGGAACCCGATGCGATCGAATGTACGGATCATGGCTGCGTTGTCGCGGTACACGTGGGCATGGGCGACGACCGCACCGGCCGTCGTGGCCAGCCCGGCCAGGCGCCGTATCAGCGCCGTACCGACGCCTCGTCGCTGCACGGCGTCGTCGACCAGCACGGCGATCTCCGCGTCCGGGCCGTCGAAGTCGAGCGTGCCGACGCCGATGACCAATCCGGCCGCGGTCACGCCGATGAGGGTGGACTCCGGTGATCGCGGCCGGCGAGCGGACGGGCGTGCCCCCATGAACCGGTCGCGCAGACTCGCCGCCGAACACCGCCCGTAGAGCGCCTCGATCGCATCGATATCGGCGTCCGTCGCGGTCCGGATCTCGATTTCGTCGCCGTTCGCGAGCGTCACGATCCATCGCATTCCGGCGGTACGGCGGACCTCCGCGGCCAACTCGACAAGCGCACGGCCGCGGGCGTATTCGGCCGGTGTGAACGGCGGAGCCGGACGTTGGACGAGTAACGTGCCGCCGGCCGGATTCGGGATATGCATGCGCGTGTCGGCGAAGCCGGGCCGGCAACTGTCGGCGGGCGCCACGCGGCGCACCACGGTGGCGAGCAGCATGCCACCGAGCGCGTCGGCCAGGTCGTCCGGGTCGCGAACGATGCGGGTGGCTGCACTGAGCACCTCGGTCGGCGGGTCGACCAGGTGGTGCGCCTCGGTTCGCCGTACCCAGGGATCTCGACCTCGCCCACGCTCGACGGCGGCGAGCAACTCGCCTTCGGTGAGATCGTTCGGGGCGTCGACGAGGAAGTCGTCCACGGCGCCGGCCTCGGTGCCGTGGACTTGCACGGATAGGATGTTCACCGACTTGAGGGCGAGGCTCGCGGTGAGTACGGCGAGGAAGCCGGGTCGGTCGTCTACCGTTGCGCGGACTCGCCAGAGCGTCATGCATCCCCCAGGTGCTCGCGCCGGTCGGGCGGCCGCGCTGCCCTCTCCGGCATGCGTACATGCTGCCAACCGCGCGTTAAGCCAAGATTTCGCGGCGATTGCCGGCGATCACGATCGCTGTGGCCGCGCTCGTGCCTGCGGGGTGTAGGCGCTCGTGCCTACAACGGGTCCGCGCTCGCGCCTACAACGGGCAGGTGAAGAACAACGCCGTTTCGCCGGGGTGAACCTCCGGGTCGTAGAGCGTCTCGTCGAAGCCGCACAGGCTGAACCCCTCGCGGAGGTAGAACGCGATCGCCGGGCCATTGACGTTCTGCGTCTTGAGCCACAAGCACCGGGCCGGAGTCAGCTGGGCCCGACGTACGACCGCGGCCATCAAGGCGGCTCCGATGCCGCTCCGCCGGGCCGCAGCCGCAACATAGAAGTCGCCGATTTCCGCCCGGCGATTCCACCCTGCGTATTCAACGTGGGCGTAACCGACCGTCACTCCGCCACGGCGGGCGACGAGGCCGCCCTCGCGCGGGGTCATGTCGTATCGCTTCGTCCGGGCCGGGATCGTCACCGGTCCGACCAACTCGAGCGACGTGGCGACGCCGTCGGTCCCCGTACGTCGCCGGATCTCGTACGCGGTTGTCGTCGTGAACGAACGATCGAGCGCGTTGACGGCAGCGGCGTCGGCCGGCAACCGGATCGGACGCGTGATGATCACGCCGTCGATGGTAGGCCGATTTGCCGCCGTCGACCGTCCCCGCCGTCGACGGTCCGCACTGTCGACCGTTCGCGGATGCCCTGCCGAGTCAGCCCGAGTCGCGCTCGACCAGGTGGGTGCCGAGGATGACGTACGGCTGCGTCGGCTCGACGCCGCTGATCTTGTCGTACAGCAGCCGTGCCATCGTTCGACCCATCTCCTCGACGGGCTGGTGGACGCTCGTGAGCGTCGGCATCGTCTGGCTGGCGAGCACCGAGTCGTCAAAGCCGACAACGGCTATGTCTTCAGGCACGCGCCGCCCGGCCTCACGCAGGACGCGCAGTACGCCGAGCGCCATCGGATCCGAGGCCGCGAACACCGCGTCGATGTCCGGGTGCGCCTCGAGGAGCCTACGCATCGCCGCCATTCCGGAGGCCTCGCTGAAATCCCCGTACCCGATGAGATCCTCGACCACCTCTCGCCCAGCGGTGGTCAGCGCCTCGCGATAGCCGGCCAACCGCGCAATGCCGACGCCCATGTCTTGCGGCCCGGTGATGGTGGCGATCCGTTTGCGGCCGGTGTTCACGAGATGAGTCGTGGCCTGGCGGGCGCCGCCGACGTTGTCGACATCGACGAAGCTCACGCCAGCCTCCTCGGGCGCGTCGAGCATCCGCGCGAAGCGGCCACCGAGCACGACCGGCAGGTCTTTCTCGGCCAACATCGCCGGCAACGTCTCGTCTGCATGCAGCGACAGCAGCAGGACGCCGTCAACGTGCTGCGGTGTCAGGTGCTGATGCACCCGCACGCGCTCCTCCGGGGATGTGGCGAGCGCGAGCCAGAGCTGCAACGGCGTTTCCGCGAGCATCGACGAGATGCCACGGATGATGCCGGCGAAGAACGGCTCACCGAACAGCCGGTCCTCGGACTCCGAGATGACGAGCGCTACCGAGTCGGTCCGTTGGGTGACGAGAGCACGGGCGGCGCGGTTGGGTACGTAGCCAAGCTCGGCGATCGCTCGCTCCACCGCCGCCTTGGCCGCCGGGCTAACCTGCGGCGAGCCGTTGACGACCCGGGACACGGTCCCGCGCCCGACGCCGGCTGCGACGGCGACCTCCTCGAGCGTCGGGCGCAGCGGCGACCGTTGCCGCTGGTTCACCATCGAGCCTCCTCCTCGAAGCCGGCCGATCCGCCGTGGTCTTCGATGGTCTTCGTCATTCTCGCCGCCGTAGGCCGGCGACGTTCACTTGCCCCGAGCGACCAGTTGTCCCACTGTCACCATCAGCTGGCGGATCGGCTGGCGGATCGGGCGTCGGATTTGGCGCGGGAGCGCTCCCACGAGCGTTTCGCCTGATTGCTCTCCTGTCAATGGTCCGACAGGTCAGTGGAGACCGAGCTCGGCGATCGACACCTCGCGCATCTCGACCTTGCGAATCTTGCCCGTCACTGTCATCGGGAACGCATCGACGATCTTGACGTACCGAGGGATCTTGTAATGCGCGAGCCGGCCGGTGCAAAACGCACGGACGGCGTCGGCATCCAGCGGCGGCGCCCCGTCGCGCATGCGCACCCAGACCATGAGCTCCTCGCCGTATCGCTCGTCCGGCACGCCCACGACCTGCGCGTCAACGATGTCCGGATGCGTGTAGAGGAATTCCTCGATCTCGCGCGGATATACGTTCTCGCCGCCCCGGATGACCATGTCCTTGATGCGGCCGACGATCGATAGGTACCCGTCGTTATCCATTACGGCCAGGTCGCCGGTGTGCATCCAGCGTGCGGCGTCGATCGCTTCGGCCGTGCGGTCGGGCATGTTCCAGTAGCCGAGCATGACGCTGTAGCCGCGCGTACAGAACTCCCCCGGCTCGCCGCGTCGCACGGTATGCCCGGTCGCCGGGTCAACGACCTTGACCTCGAGATGCGGATGGACGGCGCCGACGGTTGAGACGCGGCGCTCCAGGTCGTCATCGGGCCGGGTCTGGGTCGAGACCGGCGAGGTCTCGGTCATGCCGTAGCAGATCGTCACCTCGGCCATCCCCATTTCGGCGATGACCCGCTTCATGACCTCGACCGGGCACGGCGACCCGGCCATCACGCCGGTGCGCAGGGTGGACAGATCATGGTCGCGGAACGTCGGATCGGCTAGCTCCGCGATGAACATCGTGGGTACGCCGTACAGCACGGTGCAGCGCTCCGCGACGACGGCGTCCAGCGTGGCGGCCGGCTCGAAACCCGGTCCCGGGATGACGATGCACGCCCCGTGGGTGACCGCGCCGAGGTTGCCCATCACCATGCCGAAGCAGTGGTAGAACGGCACCGGGATGCAGACTCGGTCCTGTTCGCTCCAGTTCTGCGTGCGGGCGACGAAGTAGCCGTTGTTCAGGATGTTGTGGTGGGAGAGCGTCGCGCCTTTGGGGAAGCCGGTCGTGCCCGACGTGTACTGGATGTTGATCGGGTCGTCGAAATCGAGCGTTGACTCGCGCTCGGTCAGAGCCTCGGCGCTGGTCGACTCACCGCCCGCCACCATGGCCACCCACGACGGGGTGCCGATGTAAACGACGTCGACCAGATCGGAGCAGTCGCCGCGGACCTCGTCGATCATTCCCCGATAGTCGGACGTCTTGAAAGACTCGGCCGACACGAGCGTACGGATGCCGGACTGTTTCAGGACGTACGCCAACTCGTGACTCCGGTAGGCCGGGTTGATGTTGACGAGAATGGCGCCGATCCGAGCGGTTGCGAACTGGGTCAGCACCCACTCCGGCACGTTCGGCGCCCAGATGCCTACCCGGTCGCCCTTCTCGATGCCGAGGGACAGCAGGCCCTTGGCGACGGCCTCGACGTCGGCGGCCAACTCGCGGTAGGTCCAGCGCCGGCCGGTCGGAACGTCGATCAAGGCATCGCGATCACCGTGCGCGGCCACCGTCGCCGCGAGGTTCTCGCCGATCGTCTGCCCGATCAGCGGTACGGTCGAGGGCCCGTTCACGTACGCCAGCGCCGTCATTGCCGCCTCCAACTCGGTCCGCCCGGGCGGCATCCACACCGACGTCCGGCCTGGCGCTATCCGCCCCGGGTCAGTTATTGCCCGCCAGTCTCCGCCCCTGCCCGCGATTGTCGCCCCCGATCGGCGGGCGGCGCCATCCCCGACGCAGCACCACCCCACGACGCAGCACCACCCCACGACGCTGGACCATCCCCGATGCTTGTCGAGGACGAGGAATGCCCCCGCCCGCATCTCCCCGGATCGGCACACCGAAAGTCGCCGCAACCACCGCTCGCCGTTCTACCGTGGATGCAGCGGGGGTCGGGGTGTCACTCGCGTCGTTGCCATCCCGGCCGCCGCCCTTTGCCCGGTGTCAACGCTGCCCCGTCTCAACGCTGCGCCGTGGCAATGCTGTCCCTGGCAACGATGCGATCACGCCCGGCCCGCGCGACCGCGTTATGCCGCGGCGGTCCAGCCGATCTCGTCGAGGAACGCCCCCACCGCGCTAACGACCGTGGACATGGCGTCGAGCGACCGGCTGATAGGGCCGTCGACGAGCAGGCTGTGGTCTGCCCCGGGGATCTCGCAGACGTGCGGTGACAGCTCACGCGCCACATCGCCGTCCCACGATCGGTCGGCCGTCCCCCCAACGATCAGTGCCGGCGCAGTCCTGGCGCCGATCCCCTCCGCCGCGCTCGGCGCAGTGAGCACCGGCGTGAGCCAGATCGCCGGCAGGCCGAGGCGCGCCGCGATCGGCGCGGCGGCGACCCCGAGCGACTTCGCGATCACGAGCGGCCGGACGCCGGACGCCGTCACCTCGCGAACGGCCGGACCGATCTCGTTCGACACGAACTCGAGCGGATCGTCGACCGGACCATACGGTCTGCTCCAGGAATATGGCCGCAACTCGGCGCGGCGGCGAGCGGCCGTCATCGCCGGGTAGTAGAGCACCGGGCCCTCGACGCCGTACGCCCGACCGGGCAACACGAAGACGACGCGGTCGCTCATGCCATCCGTCGCAGCAGCGCCGTCGCACGGTCGGGATCGAAGGCACCCGGATCGAAGTCGCGGCCGTACCATTCGCGGATCTCGGCGTGTTCGGGGTGGGCGTGATCGGCGATGGCGGCGAGGAAGCGCTCGTATCCGTACGTGCCGCCGACGTCCTCGGGCGGGCAGGCGCCGGCACCGTCCAGACACCACGGATACCGTTCATCCGGCTCGGCCAGCAGTACGTCTTCGACCGTCACGTGATGCTCCCACCAGTCGCCGAAGTCGTACGTGTAGCCGAACCGGTCGTCCTTGGCGACGACGTCGTCGAGCCGGCTGTCGATCTCATCGCGCATGTCCAGTAGCCCGTCCGGATCCGGCTGGCCGTACTGCACGGTGCCTATATCGAACGAGTGCAGGTGGCAGTCCAGCCAGCCCATCGCGAGTTGGATTACCCGGTGCACCCGATCGAGCGTGTACGCCCCGGGCACGGCCACGCGTCGCCACACCGGCGGGGTCACATCCGCCAGCGTGATCTTCAGGTAGTAAATCTGCCGCGCCATCGGTACCCATCTTGTCGGGCAAGGACAACCTCGATGCCGCCCATTCTTGACGCACCGCGCGCCCGAGCGCAGGCTGAATTCGTGATCTGCCGCGCGTGTCGCGACAAGCGACATGACAAATGCCGAGGTCGATCGTGGTGTGACTGCCAACATCGGCCGCCGGATCCGACGCCTCCCGCAACCGGAGCGCCCGGCGAGTAAGGACGGCCGCCGAGCGAACGACGTCGGGGGCGTCCTTCGAGTGATGTGATGGGCGCATGCATGCTCTCGCGCTCGACGACGGACCGCTGCTGGACACCGACGCGCTCACGGCGGCGTACGCGCCGGACCGGGCGAACCCGGGTTTACGCCTGAATTTCGTGTCCAGCATCGACGGCGCGGCGACCGTCGACGGCAAATCGGCGCCCCTTGGAACCCCGGCCGACAAGCAGGTGTTCGGCCTGCTGCGCCGGCTCTGCGACGGTCTTATCGTCGGCGCCGGTACGGTGCGCGACGAGAACTACGGTGCGCTTCGATCCGACGATGAGCAGCGCCACTGGCGCCTCGACCATGGACTGCAACCACACCCACGGCTGGTGATCGTGTCGTCGCGACTGGACCTCGATCCATCGGCGGCGGTGTTCGCCAAGGCACCCGTACGCCCGATTGTCGTCACGCATCGACGCTCCAAGGAGGCGCGGCGGGAGGCGTTGGCGGAGGTCGCCGACGTTCTCGTGCACGGCGTCGACGAGGTGGACCTGCCCGGCGCCGTCGGCGAGCTGCGCGAGGCGTACGCGTTGGATCAGCTCTTGTCCGAGGGCGGCCCACAGCTATTCGCGAGCCTCTATGCGGCGGACCTGGTCGACGAACTGTGCCTGACGCTGTCACCACGGCTGGCCGGGCCGGGCGCCGACCGGATCATCGTCGGTGACCGCGGCGCCGACATGCCACCGACGACGGCCATGCGCCTGCATCACGCAATAGCCGCGGACAGCGCGTTGCTGCTGCGTTACGTCCGCGCGGACTGACCACCGCACTGAAGCGATGCGCTTAGCGCAGAGCGCTGCAGGCAACAATGCCGACGAAGATCGCGGCGGCGAGGAAGCACAGACCGATCGCGGACAACGCCACGGTCGACCACCATGACTGGGCCACGAGCTGCGGTCGCACGGTCGGCGCACGCTCGCTCGCCGCACGCAAGATGGCCAGCGGCACAAGATCGTCGTGAAGGTATCGGCCGGCCGGGTGGCTCACCGGGCGCCGCAACGCCCGCCGCGACGCTCGCCGAGCCATGCGCGCGCGCCGGCGAACCGCTCGCCGTGCCGCCGCATCCTGCCCCGACATAACTCCAGGATGCCCCGGGGCGGACGCATCGGACGACGCCACCGGCGCGAACATCGGTGCCGTCCGCTGGCCGATGGCGAGCATCGTCGAGTACCGTTGTACATATGTCAAACGTGATCGGCTTTCGGGCGACGCCGGAGGATGAGCGCATCATCGATGCCGCTGCCTTCGACGGCGAGAGCAAGTCGGACGTCATCCGTCGCGCACTGTGTCTGCTCGACCGGCAGGCGCGTCGCGAGCAGATCTGGGCGGACATGGAGCGCGTAGCCGCCAGCGGCGAGAACCTGGGCGACCTGCCCGACGAGTGGTGATGCGGCTGCTTCGAGGCGGCATTTTCCGCGTCGACTTCGGAGCTCGGCGCGGCAGCGAGCCGGCCGGGCGTCACTTCGGCGTCCTGATGTCGGAAGGTCCGCACGTC
>DASQPR010000657.1:0-2140 GCA_035643815.1 Micromonosporaceae bacterium
TCGCGGGTCTGCGCCTCTAGCGCGGGCGTGGCGCCGGCGGTGGTGAGCCGGTCCGGCCGCTAGCGTCCGCTGGCGCGCCGACCGCCCGATCACGCGGCCGCGCTGAATTCGACGGCGTGGGCGGCATCGGCGGCGGCGAAGGCTAGCATCCGGCGTCCTTCGCCTTCGATCTCGGCGCCTGCGCGCGCGTGAGCGGCCGCAATTCCTCGACGCGCGGCGTAGCTGCGCTTCGCGTCGAGGGGAGGCGCCAGGTGGCCCGCACCATGCCGTCGACCATCACGAAGCACGACTCAGCACGGTCATCGACGCACCCGTAGCGGAGCCGTCGGACATGGGCCGTTCGACACCGATGATCGGGATCAGGCGCCCCCATTCGGTCAAAGCGGTCGGCTACCCGCAACCAGAATCGTGATCGAACGATTACTGAAGGTAGGAACCGCCGGTCGCGGGAGGACTACACGGTGGACAGAGGCAACTCAGTCGGCAAGTCCGCGCCATCACACCCGAGCCGAGACGCGTGGATCGGCAACGGGTATGCCGGCCGGGAGCAGTTTTGGAACACGTACCGGAGTAATGAGCGTGAGTCGGCCTACCGCGGTCGTGGCTCGGGCCCGGCGTACGGACGTCGCGTTGGCGATGTGCGGGGCGACGGCGACGGCGGACACGTCCTGTACGGGCCGGCCCGGTTCAGCGCGCCGGTCGATCCGTGGGACGAAACACGAGCGGCCAACGAGACCTGGTTCACCGTCGCAACCCACCTCGCCCGGCCGGCGTCCAGATCGGACACTGTGCTGCGGTCTACGCAAAGCCGGATGCCGGCCGACGAGGACACGGCGGCTCAAGACACCGTCACCGACCTGTTCGAACAGTTGGACCCGGATCCGACCGACGAGCTGTCAGTGCTGAGGCGCCCGCCCGCAGTCGACCGACCACGATGGGCCCGGTCGAAGGCGATGAGCCATGGCACGGTCTACCGGAGCGCGGCGGCAATGGCCACGTTCGCGCCTGACGAGATCGAGGAGAGCCGGCGCGACCCGAAGCGGTGGCGGGCCATCCGCTTGGGCCAGGCGCTGCACATCCGGCCGCGCTGGCCCCGCCTGCGATCGCTTGGCCTGCGCTGGCTCGGCCTGCAATGGCTCGCCCTGAGATGGCCGCGGCCGGGACGGGTCCAGTCGCGACGGGCCCAGGCGCGACGGGTCCGGACGACCGGCCGCCGGAGTCCGCTATGGGCCAAGCTGTTCGTCGCGATCGGTGCACTGATCATGATCGTCGGCATCGGCGCCATCATCGTCGTAAAGATCGGGCTGAATCAGGTCAGTCACGCCATCCCGACCGAGAACCTGCTGGGTGAGTTGGCGGCCAAGCCGGCCGTGGCGGCGGCCGGCCCGTCGATCCGGGGTCCGATCAACTTCCTGCTGGTCGGTGTCGATACGCGGGCGGCCGGCAACAGCGGCTCACACTCCGACACGATCATCATCGCGCACATTCCGGCCAGTCATGACCGCGTCTATCTCGTATCTATTCCGCGGGACACCAGCACGATCATCCCGGCCGACCGCGCGACGCAGTTCGGTGGCGGGCCCTACAAGATCAATGCCGCCTTCACGTTCGGCAGCTGGCACGGCGGCGGCGAGGCCGGTGGCTTCCAGCTGCTGGCGAAGACCATCAAGAACGCGTACGGCATCACGTTCAACGGCGGTGCCATCGTCAACTTCGGCGGGTTCACCGACATCATCAACAAGCTCGGCGGCGTCAACATGTACGTGGACGAGACGACCGTCTCGATCCACCGCGGCACCGATAGCAGCGGCAAATCGGCCAAGCCGTACGACATCAATCCGAACACCGGCGTGCCGATCTGTCCGAACCGGAACATCACGTTTGACACGGGCCCGCTCGCGTGTGCGCTGCCCGGTGTCACGCCGGTGGTCTACAAGAAGGGCCAGCGGCACCTGACGGCGGAGGACGCGCTCGACTTCGTTCGCAGCCGCGACGGACTCGTCGGCACCGACTATGCACGGCAACGTCATCAGCAACAGTTCATCAAGGCCGTGTTGGCCGAGGTGTACCAGAAAGGACTGTCCGATCCGTTCAAGATGGGCTCGTTCCTGAAGTCGGTCGGTAAGGCGTTTGTCTTCGA
>DASQPR010000658.1:0-2195 GCA_035643815.1 Micromonosporaceae bacterium
GGACGACTCGATGCCGGACAGGTAACCGTCGAGCGCCAGTTCGGCCACCTCGGCTAACCGGTTGACCGGCACGAGACCGTCCGCGACCGAGTCGACGATGAGGTTGCTGATGTCCTCGCCGATCGCCCCGTCGCCGATGAACGCCCAGTCGAGCAACACCGGACCGTCGGCCGCGAGGATCAGATTCATCGGCCACACATCCAGGTGCGCCAGCGTGCGGGGGCAGCGGTCGGCGACCGCGAGAAGCGCGTCGCGGTTCGCCGCCAACCGGGCGAGTCCGGCGCGAAGGTCCGCCGGCCACGCCTCGGTCAGGACTGGCGCGTCCCAATCGGTCGGTTCGCTGAGCGGTCGTCGCGCGGCATATTGCCGCAGCCAGTGTTTCGACAGCCATGGGTACGGCATGGGCTGGCCGGCCCATGCGCCCTGCGCGGCGCCGAGGCACTCACAGAACGCCCGCATCTCGCTCGCCGTCCAGGTCGCGCCCGGCTCACCCGATACGTCCTCGAGCCACAGCGCGACCGAGCCGTC
This sequence comes from Micromonosporaceae bacterium, assembly GCA_035643815.1. Taxonomy (GTDB): domain Bacteria; phylum Actinomycetota; class Actinomycetes; order Mycobacteriales; family Micromonosporaceae; genus DASQPR01. The sequence goes on from DASQPR010000658.1 coordinate 529, forward strand.
CGGCCGGTCGACCGCGTCCAGCAGGCGCGGACCACGGAGACCGGCATCGGCGTACCCGGACGCGACGAGTCCGCTCCGATAGGCGAGCGGCTCGCGCTGCCAGTAGTTCCAGTGCGGCGGATCGTCGCTGGTGCCCCACACGAGCGTCGGGTCGTCCGTACCCGGCTGAGCGACCTTCAACACCCGCGGACCGGAACCGCCCCGCACTCGCCAGATGCCCCCGGTCGCCGCGTTCGACCGGTTGTGGGTCAATGTCTCGAACGCCTCGCCCGACGCGCGGAGGTCGGCCGGCACGTCATCGGACACCCGGCCACCCTATCCGGGGCGGCCCACAACCGCGCTGCGGTGGATCGGCGCGTCCGCCGGTAGACTTGCCGGGTCATTCACGCGTTACGAAGATCAAGGCAGGTCATGGCCACCACGAACGACCTCAAGAACGGTCTCGTGCTCAATCTCGACGGCGACCTCTGGACCGTCGTCGAGTTCCAGCACGTCAAGCCCGGCAAGGGCGGCGCCTTCGTGCGCACGACCCTGAAGAACGTCCTGTCCGGCAAGGTGGTCGACCGGACATTCAACGCCGGTACGAAGGTGGAGACGGCAAGCGTCGACAAGCGGACGATGCAGTACCTCTATGCCGACGGTGACGACTACGTCTTCATGGACCTGTCCAGCTATGACCAGATCCCGGTGCCGTCGGCGACCGTCGGCGACGCCGCGAAATACCTGCTGCCCGAGGCCGAGGTGACGGTCGCGACCCACGAGGGTGTGCCGCTCTACGTCGAGATGCCGACGAGCGTGTTCCTCGAGGTGACGTATACCGAGCCCGGCTTGCAGGGCGACCGATCCACCGGCGGTACGAAGCCGGCCACGGTCGAGACGGGCGCGACGATCCAGGTGCCACTGTTCATCACGAACGGCGAGAAGATCAAGGTCGACACGCGCGACGGCCGTTACCTCGGCCGTTCATGATGTTTGCTGAGCGTTTGACCTTGGCTCGTTCGATCGGGTCTAGTTCGATGGCGGCTCGTTCGATGGCTGCTGATCTTTGTGGCTGAGGGTGCCAAGACGCCGATGCCGGCGCGCCGCAAGGCACGGAAGCGGGCACTCGACGTCCTCTACGAGGCTGACGTGCGCGGCGACGACATCCGTACGGTGCTGGCCAAAGTCCTCGGCCGCATAGAGCAGCCGCCGCCCGGGCATCTGCCGTACGCGGTCTCGTTGGTCGAGGGCGTGGCCGAGCACATCGAACGGATCGACGAGCTGATCGCAAGCTATGCCGAGGGCTGGACGCTGGACCGGATGCCAATCGTCGACCGGAACCTCGCCCGCATCGCCGTGTACGAGTTGCTCTACGTCGACGAGATCGACGACGCGGTCGCGATCACCGAGGCGGTGGAGTTGGCCCGGCAGCTGTCGACCGACGATTCACCGCGTTTCCTCAACGGGATGCTCGGTCGGATCGCCGAATACACCACCCACTGAGCTGCTTGTAAGCGGTTGCGCTTACTGCCTTGGGGCAACCCGACCCGACTTGACTTTGGAAGGGCCTTTTAGGTCTGCGCCGGATCGGGCTGCCCCAAGGCCGACGGGGCACGGTCGGACGGCGCGTCCAGCTTTAAGGCTTTCGCAGTGATCGTGATGCCGACAGCGCGGCCGTGAAACGGCGG
>DASQPR010000659.1:0-3155 GCA_035643815.1 Micromonosporaceae bacterium
CACCTCCGGCCGATCCTCCGGCAGCGTCTCGCCCGTGGCCCGGTCGCGTCGTTGAAGCTGGCCAGCGGCTGCGACCGGCGATGTTCGTTCTGCGCGATCCCGTCGTTCCGGGGCGCGTTCGTGTCCCGTACGCCCGAGGAGATCCTGGCCGAGGCCGCGTGGCTCGCCGCCGATGGCGTACGCGAGATCGTGCTCGTGAGCGAGAACTCGACGTCCTACGGCAAGGACCTCGGGGATCCGCGCCTGCTGGAAAAGCTGTTGCCACAGCTTGCCCGCGTGGCCGGGGTCGTCCGCGTCCGTGTGTCGTACCTGCAACCGGCCGAGGTCCGGCCCGGCCTCGTCGAGGTGATCGCCGGTACGCCGGGCGTCGCGCCCTATTTCGATCTGTCCTTCCAACACTCGTCCGAGCCGGTGCTGCGCCGGATGCGCCGCTTCGGGTCGACGGAGCGCTTCTGGGAGCTGCTCGACGCGGCCCGAAAGATCGCCCCGGATGCCGGCGCGCGCAGCAACTTCATCGTCGGCTTCCCGGGTGAGACCGAGGACGACTATGCCGAGCTGGAGCGCTTCCTCACCGACGCCGGCCTCGACGCGATCGGTGTCTTCGACTACTCCGACGAGGACGGCACCGAGGCGGCGGGCCTGCCCGGCAAGGTCAATGACGACGAGATCAAACGCCGGTACGACGAACTGAGCGCGCTCGCCGAGGAGCTGTGCGCCCAGCGCGCCGAGGATCGGATCGGTTCGACGGTCGACGTGCTGGTGGACTCGATCGGTCGCGACGGTGTCGAGGGCCGCGCCGCACACCAGGCACCCGAGGTCGATGGCTCGACGCTGTTGGTCGAGGACGTCGATGGTCGTGGCGCCGACGTCGCGGACCTGGCCGCGTTGCGCCCTGGCGATCTCGTACGAGCCCGGGTCGTCGGCAATGACGGCGTCGACTTGATGGCCGTACCGGTCGAGATGCTGTCGGCGGCGACGGGCGGAAACGGTGCGACGAACGTGGGTGCCGCGACGCCTGTCGGATCGCCGGCGTGACGGACGGCATCGTGGTCTCCGAGAAGGGCGAGCCGACGCCCATCGGACGGCGAGTCGGCCCGGCGCCGCTAGTGAATGCAGCGAACGCCCTGACCGCCGCGCGGATCGTACTGGTGCCGGTGTTTGTCCTGTTGACCGTCGCGTCCGGCCTGACGCACCCGGGCCTGCGCATGGCGGCCTGCGTCGCGTTCTTCGTCGCCGCCGTCACCGACCTCGTCGACGGGTGGATCGCGCGCACCTGGGATCTGGTCACGTCGTTCGGCAAGGTCGCGGACCCGATCGCTGACAAGGCATTGACCGGTGCGGCGTTCCTGTTGCTGTCGGCATACGGCGCGCTGCCATGGTGGGTGACCGTGGTGATACTGACCCGGGAATGGGGCGTCACGGCGCTGCGATTCTGGGTGATCCGGCACGGCGTCATCCCGGCGAGTCGCGGCGGCAAGATCAAGACTGCGCTGCAGACGCTGGCCATCGTGTGGTACCTCTGGCCGTTCGACTCGTCGCTGGCGCAGGCCGGCCCCTGGCTGATGGGCGCGGCGCTGATTGTCACCGTCGTCACCGGCGTCGACTACGTCGCGCGGGCGCTCCGGCTGCGCCGCAGCGAGGTTATCGTCGATGGTGCGCCCGGCCATGAGCAGCCGGTTGGCGAAGCGCCAATTCATGATTCGCCCGACCGTGACGGACCTCGGCGCGACACACCTCGCGACACGCCCGGTCAAGATCAGTCGAGCCGAGATCGCTAACGCGGTGACCGAGAGCGTCGCGAGCATCGTCGCGGACCTGGTCGACCGGCTCGCCGCGCGTGCCCAGACCGTGGCGACCGCCGAATCGCTCACCGGTGGACTGCTCGCTGCCACGATCGTTGACGTCCCCGGGGCCAGTGCCGTGTTCCGTGGTGGTTTGGTCGTCTACGCGACCGACCTGAAGGCGACTCTCGGCGGCGTACCCGTCGATCTGCTGGCCGCGCGGGGCCCGGTGGATCCGGACGTGGCGGCGGCGCTGGCGGCGGGGGCCTGCGAGCGCTGCGGCGCAACGTGGGGGCTGGCCACGACCGGCGTCGCCGGTCCGACGCCACAGGACGGCATCGCTGTCGGGACGGTCTTCGTCGCCGTCGCCGGCCCGTCGAGCGCCGGGCTGGCCTTGCGCCTCGCCGGGGACCGCCTGGCGATCCGCGCGGCCACGGTTCGTGCCGCGATCGGCCTGCTGTCAACCGCTCTCGACAGCGAAGAGGCTGGGCGACAAACGTGATTTGCGCTGCACATTACCGGCCAGTCACTGGGACGTTCCGGAGTAAATGCGGCGTTCCGCCGCCAGATGTGGTTACGATCTCGCACCGGTGCCCGAGACGACGGCGGGCCGCGCTGCCGCCGGTAGCGGTTACCGGGTACCGTGGCTGGCATCCGTCCTCGGACGGCGCTGGAGAGGGGGGTGGCCCATGATCCTGCTGCGTAGGGTAATCGGGGACGCCCTGCGGGCGCGTCGCCAGTCTCAGCATCGCACGCTGCGCGAAGTGTCGACGGCGGCGAATGTCAGCCTCGGCTATCTTTCCGAGATCGAGCGCGGGCAGAAGGAAGCGTCGAGCGAGCTGCTCGCGGCGATCTGCGACGCACTCGGCGCGCAGCTGTCCGAGTTGCTGCGCGAGGTGAGCCAGACCGTCGAGGTCGCCGAAAACCACACCACCGCGCCGGCCCGTCCGAGCGTTCCGGCCGCTCCGGCGATCGTCGGACCTGTCCGGCGTGACATCGGTCACCCGGTGCCTGGACGCGCTCGCGACGCCATGCCGGTCGGTGTGCAGCGCACCCGAGCTGAGTTGGCCGCCGCCCGGTTCGGCGCGGCCGAGTCGACCGAGCCGGTCGACACCCGCGAGCCTGCCGGCGCCGGCGCGACCGGGCAAGCGTCGATGGCCAACCTGCCGAGTGACGGCGCGAAGCTTCCCGTCCCGTCGGAGATCATGCTGCCCAAGGCAGCGGTCGCCCGCTCCGGCCACCATCTCGCGATGGACGGCGACGTCTCCGTCTCCATCCGCCAGGACAGCCCGCTCAAGGCGACACTCCGCGCGAAGCGCAACGTCCGGTCGGCGAACGGCCGTGGCCGCGATCCCGTCTCGGTCTGACCCCGCG
>DASQPR010000660.1:0-2790 GCA_035643815.1 Micromonosporaceae bacterium
GTCGCTGGAGGGCTACCGGCAGTTGAAGGCGGCCGGCGTCCGCGCGGTGATCTGGCGGCGCTGATCTGTATGACGGTCGCGGGGCTGTTCCGGCGGGGCTGATCCGGCGGCGTCGACTCCGTGGTGCTGATCCTGCGGCTCTGATTCGGCCGCGTCGATCCAGCGACCGTCGACGATGGACTGTCGGCCGCGGCCGGTAGCCTTCCCGCGTGAGCAGCAGCGATCCGCGCCTACCCGATCCGCGCTCGTCCGATCCAAGGACGCCGGATCCCCGCTCGCCGGATCCGCGCCCGCCCGATCCCCGCTCGTCCGATCCGACGCCGCCCGATCCAAGGCCACGGGTGGCGGGCCAGCATGAACCTCGTCCGACTGAGCGGTGGCGGCCCGAGCACGTCTCATTTGAGGAATACCAGCTGTATTACCAGTCCGCGGAGCGGGTCACCGATCGCCGGCGTGACCTCAACAAGTGGAACTACTCGATCATGACCGCCACGCTGCTCGCGATCGGCGGCGTGTTGGCCTGGTCGACGTACGACGTGCAGCGGGAGTTCGTCGGGTGTCTCGGCGTTATCGGCCTGTCGTTGATGGCCGCGTTGCACTGCTCGTACTGGATACACCAGATCGACGACTTCAAGGCGCTCAACACGGAGAAGTTCCGCCTGCTCAACGAGATGGCGCCACACGTACGGTTTCCGGACTCCGGGCCGGGCATCACCATCCGGTCGTACGAGCCGTTCCGCCGCGAGTGGGATGCGATGGACGAGCTCGATCAGCTGTCCGAGATCCGGCGGTCTGGCGTCGGCCGGATCCTTGCGCTCAAGTCCTCGTCGGCCGAATACACAATGGCGCAGGTTTTTCGCTACGCGTTTCTTCTCGTTGCCCTTGGTACGATCGGGTTGCTAGGAAGCGACTTCCACGACGTGATCAGTCACGTCACGCCGTTCGCGAACCACTGAGGCCCGCGGCGGCCCGCTTCCGCGACACCGCGAAAGGCGCCACCCCCATGAGACCGCTGGTGTACGTGATCATGCCGGTCGGTTCGGACCCGGATGCCGGGCACCGTCGCGAGCGCATCGCCGCGACCGCCGATGCGCTCGGGCTGGACACGTATTTTCCGCTGGATCACCGGACGCATGGCGAAGACGTCGATCCGGCGACGCTGCGCCTCGAGATGCAGCGGGCCACCATCGCCGTAGCCGATCTCAGCCTGGAGCGGCCGAGCTGCTATTACGAGCTGGGCGTCGCCCTCGGCGTCGGGCTTCCAACGGTTGTCGTGGCGGCGGCCGGAACGCCCATTCACCAGACCGCGGACCGCGCATCGGTCGCGTTCTATGACTCGCTCGACGGCCTCGGAAAGATCCTCGAAGACCGGCTGCGCCCGTTCGCGTATTCCCCGGTGCGCTAGCCCGGAACGGGGTGGTTGGCTAATGAACCGCCGTCGGTCGGCTCGCGTGATCGCCGCCGCCGTCAGTCTGATCGCGCTCGGGCTGTCGACCGCCTGCCATCCCGGCCTGCCCGGCGCCACGCCGTCGGGTCGTGCGTCCGCCGCCGGCACCGCCAAGCCTGCGGCCGGTAGCTCGGTGCCGAACGTCGTCGGTCAGCGACTGTCCACCGCGGAACGGACGCTCGCCAGCGCCGGCTACCGGTCGATCAAGCCCGTCGACGACACGGGCCGGAACCGCATCGTGATCGATCCCCAGAATTGGACGGTCGACTCGCAGACGCCGGCCGCCGGTGCCGCGGCCACCACCGGCACCACGATTACGTTGCGGGTGCGCCGCCCGACCGACGCACCTATCCCGAATACGACCCGCGGCGAGGTGCCGAACGTGACCTGCATGAACCTGCAGGACGCGCAGAACACGCTGCAGTCGGCCGGATTCTTCAACCTCGCCTCGGTGGACGGTCTCGGCCAGGGCCGCCAGCAGATTCTCGATCGCGATTGGCTCGTGACGAAACAGTCCGCCGCCGCCGGCAGTCGACCGAAGTTACTCACCCGGATCGTGTTGACCGCCGTGAAGTACGGAGAATCGACCGGTGCGTCAGGCTGCCGGAGCTGATCGCGGTCGCCTGGTCGCCTCGCTCGGCCGGCTCATGGTGGCGACGGCTCGGGCAGCCCGGTCCACGCACCCGCTCCGCGTTGCGATCGACGGTTCGGACGCGGCCGGGAAGACGACGCCCGCGGAGGAGATCGCGGCGTCGATCGGCTCCGAGCGGCCGGTGATCCGGGCCAGCATCGACGGATTTCATCACCCGGCCGACGTACGGCGTCGCCGTGGCCCGATGCCGGCCGAGGGCTACTACCGCGACTCGTTCGATATCGACGCTGTGGTGCGTTCATTGCTCGATCCGCTCGGGCCCGGCGGTGACCGCCGCTACCGCGCGGCGACGTTCGACTACCGCACCGAGGCACCGCTCGACCTGCCGTGGCGTATCGCGCCGGACGACGCTGTGCTGCTGTTCGACTTGCCGGGTCAGGAGATCTATCGCGCGCAGGTGCATCCGTACGCCTGGGCCGACGTCGTGGTCGACAACGAGGACGTCTCGCGTCCGTACCCCCTGAAGTGGCCGACATCGAGGGGCGACGGGCGAGATGGGCGTGAACCGCCGCACTAGCCTGGCCGTATGTCCGATGTGCCCGCGCAGAAGCCGCCGCTCATTCTCTTGCACGCGGCGGGCCGAGGTGGCCGCTCCTGGCGTGGCCTCACACCATTGCTCACCGATGCGTTTACCGTGCTCACACCGGATCTGCCGGGTTTCAATGATGCTCCCGGCCCGTTCACGATGGCC
>DASQPR010000661.1:0-10700 GCA_035643815.1 Micromonosporaceae bacterium
CAAGCCTGACCGCCCAGAGTGGTTGGGGTAGCCGCCCAACCAATACAACAGTTACGACTTCCCCGCCCCCGCATCCGCGACGACGACCTGGATGATCTGATCGTCATCGGCCGACGGCTTACCGTGGCCGTCGGTGTTCGACGTCATGATCCAGAGCGATCCGTCCGGTGCGGCGACCACCGTCCGGAGACGGCCGAAACTCTTCGCGAGGCTCGCCTGTGGTGCGCCGAAGACCGCGCCGTTCGCGGTCAGTTGCATCAGCCATAGGCGCTCGCCGGTCAGGCACGCGGTGGCCAGGATGTTCTGTACGAGGGCGACGCCGGCGCAACCGGCCTGCGCGGCGGGGAGCATCTGGATCGGCGGGGTCGCGGACTCGCTCGTGGGTCCGCCGGTTGCCGGCCATCCGTAGCTGGCGCCGGAGCGGATGGCCAGCAGGCCGTCGGTCGCGGTCGCCGCGTCGACGGCGTAGAGATGACCGGTCGGATCCCAGTCGAAGCCCTGCACGTCGTGCAGCCCACTGGCGTAAACGAGCGACGCGCCACCGACCGGCTTTCCCGCGACGGTCATGCGAAGGATCTTGCCGGCGAGGCTCTTGCGATCCGCGCTCGCGGCCGGATGGCCGGCGTCACCCGTCGACGCGTAGAGCGACCCGTCCGGCCCGAAGCCCAACCAGCCGCCGTTATCGGTGGCCGCACGCGGAATCCCGGTCACGATCGGGTGCGGCGTCACGGTCGGTGCGGGAGCGGCCGACGGAGCCGATGACGGCGCAGCCGATGCACCGTCGGACGGTGGTGCACCCAACACGGCCGTCGGCAGCTGGATCGTGGCGATCCGATTGTCCTTAGCCGTGGAGTAGTAGACGAAGACCGTACGGTTCGTCGTGACCTTCGGCGAGACTGCGATGCCGAGCAGGCCGCCGTCTCCGGTGGCGCTGACGCCCGCGACCGTGGCGATCGGCGTCACGGTGAGCCCCGAGGCGGTCTGCGGCAGGCCGACGCGAACGATCGTGGCGGTCTTTCGTTCGGTGACCAGCGCGCTGCCGTCGGGCAGGAAGGCAAGGCCCCACGGGCTCGACAGGTGCTTGGCTATGACGCTCGCTGTCGCGGCCGAATTGTCGCCACTGTCCGGTGTCGACGCCGACGGTGACGGGCTCGGCAGGTTCGGCGGCGCGCCGCCGTCGTCGGGCGGCGGCGGTCCGAACGCACAACCGGCGAGCAGGGCACATGTCGCGGCCACCGCGACGGGCAACGCGATCCGCCGATGTGCCCGCCGGGCCGTCGAACGTGATCGGGGGGCTCTCACGCGGCCCAGCCTAACCGGCGCAATCGCGCGCTGCCCGTTCCCGACGACCCGCTATCGTCGGTAGCCGTGACGATCTGGCTGCCGTATCCGTACCCGCACGATCTGTTCGCCGGACTCCCGGTCACGGTCCAGATCTGCCCGAGCATCGACGAACTCCCCGGTGATCCCGCCGACGTGGACTTCCTGGTGCCGCCGTTCCTGTCGTTCGGGCCGATCGTCGAGCTCACCGCACAGATGTCGAGCCTTCGGGTGATCCAACTCTTGAGCGCCGGCGCCGACGCCTGGATCGGGCATGTGCCGGACGGCGTGACGTTGTGCGACGCCCGGGGCGTACACAACGCATCGACCGCCGAGTGGGCGCTCACCGCGATGCTTACCTGGCTGCGTACGTTTCCCGCGTTCGTCCGCGCGCAGGCCGAGGGCCATTGGCTGTCCCGCGAGGAGATCGGGCTCGCGCCGGAGCTGACCGACAAGCGGGTGCTGATCGTCGGCGCGGGCGCGATCGGTGATGCGCTCGAACGTCGACTTCTCGCCTGCGAAGCAAGCGTCGTAAAGGTGGCCCGGACCGCGCGGGACGGCGTACACGGTGTCGAGGAGCTGCCTAGGCTCCTGCCGGACGCGGATGTCGTCGTGCTGCTGCTCCCGCAGACCCGCGAAACGATCGGGCTGGTCGACGCCGGCTTCCTCGCCCGGATGCGCGATGGAGCCTTGCTGGTCAATGCGGCCCGCGGCCCGATCGTCGACACGGGCGCACTCATGGACGCGCTCGCGAGCGGTCGCATCTCCGCTGCGCTCGACGTCACCGATCCGGAACCGTTGCCGGACGGCCACCCGCTGTGGTCGATGCCGAATGTCCTGATCACGCCGCACGTCGGCGGCGCGGTCGCTGGGCTGATGCGGCGCGCGTACAAGCTGGTGCGGGCGCAGGTCGAGCGCTATGTCAACGGTGAGCCGCTGGAGAATGTGGTGGTCGGCGACTACTGATCCTCGGCGGACACCGACGCCGGGCGGTCCGGGATCCCGCTAGCGTTCTCGGCCGGGATGCCGTCCTCGGCCGGTCCAGGATTCGCGTCGTCGGCTGGCGCGGCATCGTCACGTACCGGCTCAGTGATCTGCTGACCGCTCGCGGCCACGAGCCGCGGCAGATCGGCCGGGCTGACCGCGGCCAGTTTGATCGCTCGGCCGTCGGTGAGCTGTGCGTACACGCGACGCCGGCGCGGGCCGAGCAGCGCGATATCGCTCCAAGGGATCCGACGCGAGCTGATCAACGCCCGGATCCGCAGGCCGTTGGCGTCCGCATCGGTGCCGGCGCGCCAGCCCCACACCGCGACCGCCAGCGGGACGAGCAGGATCAAAAGGAGCACGTAGGCGTACGGCGGCACGTCCTCGTGACCGAACCCGACCGTCGCGACCGGGATCGCGCCGAGGAAGGCGAGGATGCCGGCGAGACAGATCGACACGTTATAACGAAATCGGGCGCGCTCCACCGGAGAATTGTTCCACCGTCCGAGCTGCGGGTCACCGCCGGGGCCAGCGAACCTGTGGGCAGCCGGGAAGCGCCGACGCGACACCGGCCGGCCGGAAACGGGTGCAGTGCCGTTCCCGGCCGGCCGCTCAAGATCAGGCGGCGTAACCCGGCATCGGGAAGCCGGACAGCAGGTCGGCGATCGCGCCGGCGATACTCGCCAGGGCGTCCGCGTCGTCCTTGACGCCGGCCGTGATCGCGTCGTCCATCCACGCCGCGACCTGGGGCATGTGCTCCTCGGTCAGGCCACGCGTGGTGAGCGCCGGCGTGCCGAGACGGATCCCGGACGGGCTCCACGGTTTGCGCGGATCGAATGGCACCGTGTTGAAGTTCAGCTCGATGCCGGCCAGGTCGAGTGCCTTTGCCGCGGGCTTTCCGTTGATCCCCTTATTCGTCAGGTCGATCAGGATCAGATGGTTGTCCGTTCCGCCGGAGACGAGATCGAAGCCGTGCTCGGTCAGCGCCGCGGCCAGCGCCTCCGCGTTCGCGACGACCTGGTGCGCGTATTCGCGGAACGACGGCTGCGCCGCCTCGTGCAGTGCGACCGCGATGCCGGCCGTCGTGTGGTTGTGCGGGCCGCCCTGCAAACCCGGGAAGACGGCCTTGTCGATCGCCGTGGCATATTCCTCGTCACACATGAGCATCGCCCCGCGTGGCCCGCGCAGTGTCTTGTGTGTCGTCGTCGAGATGACGTTCGCGTAACCGACCGGCGACGGGTGGGCGCCACCGGCGATCAGGCCGGCGATGTGGGCAATGTCCGCGACCAGGATCGCATCGACCTCGCGCGCGATCTCGGCAAACGCCGGAAAATCGATGGTACGGGGAATCGCCGTTCCGCCGCAGAAGATCATCTTCGGGTGCTCGGCCAGGGCGATCTCACGTACCCGGTTCATATCGATGCGCCCGGTCGCCTGATCGACGCCGTAGTGGACCGGATGGAACCACTTGCCGGTGACCGACACGGGCGAGCCGTGCGTGAGGTGGCCGCCGTGCGCGAGCTCCAGCGACAGGAACTTGTCGCCGGGTGAGGCGAACGCGAGGTAGACCGCGAGATTGGCCGGCGAGCCCGAGTACGGCTGGACATTGGCGTGGTCGACACCGAACAGTTCGGTCGCACGCGCGACCGCGAGCTGCTCGATCGGGTCTACGAACTGCTGGCCCTCGTAGTAGCGCTTAGTCGCGTACCCCTCGGAGTATTTGTTCGTGAGCACCGTGCCGGTCGCCTCGAGGACGGCCTCGGACACGTAATTCTCCGATGGGATCATCCGCAGTTTGTCGTGCTGGCGAGCGGCCTCGCCCTCGATCAGCATGGCGAGCTGCGGGTCCTCGGCGGTCAAGTGCGGGATTGGTGGTACGTGCACGGCTGTCCCCTTTGCCACATGGCCGGCACCCAGGCGCGCGGTGCGCGGTTTCTCGTCGCTCCCCGGTGGTTAGTCCACCATCTGATGCGCGGCGCTGCTACGCATCGGTGTTGCGCCAGTCGCGAGACCCTCCGATGCTACCGGATCTGTTGATCATGATCAGCCCACGACATGCCAACTCAGCGATCCGGCAGTAACTCCGCATTGGCGGCGTACCCGAGCATCCAGGTCGGCTGCAGGCGAAAGAAAACAATGTCGGAGTCCCACGTGGTCGGCGACGAACCGTAGTAGCCGGTGAAGTACGCATCCAGCGGTTCGAAGTCGGGCGACGCCTTGGTGATGTAGTCGGCGTAGCCGTGAGTGAAGACCGCAATCCGCTCTCCGTCGACGTACGTGGCGCTGACGGCCGGGCGCGCCTTGATGTGCCGGGCCTTCAGTGCCTTCGCGCCGGTGCTGAACACCCATCGGCCATGCAGAAAATGTCCGTCGAGGCAGCTTGTGCGCGGTTCGCCGGCCGCCGTCACGGTCGCCACGACCAAGACCTGCATGCCGGTCAGCGCGGTGACGATCTGGCCGGCCGACAGCCGCCGCGGCGGTGTCATGATCGCGAGCAGATGCTCGTTGCGCGTTGTCGCTGACCGATCGAGCAACTCCTGAAGGGCGGCGAGTTCGGCCGCGGTCTCTTGCATCTCCTCATCGTCGGGGGCGAACCCGAGTTCGCGCGGGAGACTCGCCCAAGCCGGATCAGTCAGAAAGCCGCTATTCCGGCACGCGCCGGTACGCGCCGTCGGACGCGCTCGTCGTCATCGATGCGTACGCCCGCAGGGCAGCCGATACCACGCGGTCCCGATCGGCCGGCGTGTACGGCCGGTCGCGCTTCTCCTGCGCGACGCGACGGGCGTCGAGCACGTCATCGGCGACGGCGAGGCGTAGCGATCGGTTCGGGATGTCGATCTCGACAATGTCACCGTCTTCGACCAGCGCGATCGCACCACCGGCGGCCGCTTCCGGCGAGATATGGCCGATGGACAGCCCGGACGTGCCGCCGGAGAACCGTCCGTCGGTGACGAGCGCGCACGCCTTGCCGAGACCGCGTCCCTTGAGGAACGACGTCGGGTAGAGCATCTCCTGCATGCCCGGGCCGCCCTTCGGGCCCTCGTACCGGATGACTACGACATCGCCGGCCTTGATCTGGCCGCCGAGGATGCCCGAGGCGGCCGCCTCTTGGGACTCGTAGACCTTGGCCGGGCCGGAGAACGTCCAGATGTCTTCACTCACGCCGGCCGTCTTCACGACGCACCCGTCGACGGCCAGGTTGCCGTGCAGGATCGCGAGCCCGCCGTCGGCGGTGTACGCGTGGGCCAGGTCGCGGATGCAGCCGTCGGACGCGTCGGTGTCCAGCCGGTCCCACCGGTTGGTCGTCGAGAACGGCTCGGTCGTCCGTACGCCGCCGGGCGCCGCGTGGAACAGCTCGAGCGCGTCCGGCGACGGAGCATCGCCTCGTACGTCCCACGTGGACAACCACTCGTCGACTGTCGGCGAGTGCACGGTGGTGACATTGCGGTGCAGCAGCCCGGCCCGATCGAGTTCGCCCAGGATGGCGGGGAGGCCACCGGCCCGGTGTACGTCCTCCATGTGATATTTCGGGGTGTTCGGTGCGACCTTCGCTAGGCACGGCACCCGGCGAGAGACGGCGTCGATGTCGGCGACATGGAAGTCCAGCTCGGCCTCGCGGGCGGCGGCCAGCAGATGGAGCACCGTGTTGGTCGAGCCGCCCATGGCGACGTCGAGTGCGACGGCGTTCTCGAAGGCTTCGCGACTCGCGATCGCGCGGGGCAGCACCGAGGTGTCCTCGCCCTCGTAATACCGTTTGGCCAGGTCGACGACGAGCGCACCAGCCCGCTCGAACAGCGCCTTCCGCGACGCGTGCGTGGCCAGTGTCGAGCCGTTTCCCGGGAGCGCCAGGCCGATCGCCTCGGTCAGGCAGTTCATCGAGTTCGCGGTGAACATGCCCGAGCACGAGCCGCAGGTCGGGCACGCGGACCGTTCGATCGCACCGAGCTGATCGTCGGTGACCGACTCGTTCGACGATGCGATCATCGCGTCGATCAGGTCGATCCGGGAATGTACGACGCCCTCAATGGCGATCGTCTTGCCGGCCTCCATCGGGCCGCCGGATACGAAAACGGCCGGTATGTTCAGGCGCAGCGCGGCCAGCAGCATGCCGGGCGTGATCTTGTCACAGTTCGAAATGCACACGAGGGCGTCGGCGCAGTGCGCGTTGACCATGTATTCGACGGCGTCGGCGATCAGTTCGCGGCTCGGCAGGGAGTAGAGCATGCCGCCGTGCCCCATGGCGATGCCGTCGTCGACCGCGATTGTGTTGAATTCGCGGCCGACGCCGCCGGCCTCGGCTACCGCGTCGGCGACCAGAGCGCCCATGTTGCGGAGGTGGACGTGGCCCGGGACGAACTGAGTGAAGCTGTTGGCGATGGCGACGATCGGCTTGCCGAAGTCGTCGTCGGTCATGCCGGTGGCCCGCCACAAGGCGCGGGCGCCGGCCATCATGCGGCCGTGTGTAGAGGTCTTTGAGCGCAACTCGGGCATGTCACCCAGCATGCCACCGGTCGCGGCCATGAGCGCGGCCACAGCTTTTCGTTCCACCAGATAGGAAGCGGACGCCAGGTCGGAAAGCCGACTATGGACGCGATACCACTCGCCACGTGGTGGCAATCATCTTTGTCGATGGATTCGGCAGCCAAAGGTATTGATATCCCGTCACATTCGGGCACAGTGAGACCGTGGCCCTCGATACGTACCAGACGATCGTCGCGTTCGTGGTGGGGGCCACCGTGGCAGCCGTCGTGATCGCGGCTCGACGCCGATCGAGGACTGTGTCCGCCCGACTGCTGATCGCTGGCGTGCTCGTCAGTGCGTTGGGCTGGTTGGCCTCGGCCGTCTCCGTACTGTCGGCACCAGCGGGTGACCGCGAAGTCGTCGCCGAGGCAGTGGTCGCGGCGACGACAGTCGTGCTGAGCGCGGGCCTGCTGCTGGCCGCGGTCGAATGGCTTCCGGGCGCGGCCGGTTCGGCCTCCGCCCGCCTCCGCCGCTCGGTCGACGGACTCCAGGTCACGTCCGCGTTGCTGCTGAGCGGCTGGACCGTCGCCGCGCTCGTGACCGCCGGCGACGATCGCATCGCCGTCCACCGCAGCCCGAGCTGGATCGCGTCGGCGGTCGCGCTCGTCGGTCTGGTCGCCGCGATCAGCTTCACCGTGGTCGAGGTGCGACACACGCCACGCCCGCGCGGCCGGGTGGCGATCATGATGACCGGCATCGTCGCGGTCGCCGCTGGCGACGCTGGCATCGCCGGGGTCGCGGTTGTCTGGCACACCGCCGTGTCCATGATCGTCGCCGGCTCGCTCGCCGTCGTCGGCCTGGCCGCCATCGGTTGCGTCGGCACCTCCGGGCGCAACCTTGCCGGACCGGCTCCCGAGCAGGTGCCGATCCGGTGGGGCCTGCCGGTTGCGGTCGCCAGCGCGGCGCTCGTGATGGTAGCCGTCCATCTGTTTGCCGGTGGCCGCCCCGATGTCGTGAGCGCCGTGCTCGGCGTCCTGACCGGATTCGCGTTGGTGGTGCGGCAGGCTCTCGCCCTCACAGACGCACGGCGCTACCTCGGGCGGCTGCGCGACGATGAAGCAAGCCTGCGCGAGCTGGCGTACACAGATCCGCTCACCGGTGTCGGCAACCGGCGGCACCTGTTGGCGGCGCTGACCGACGGGCGGGTCCGCGATCAGGAGTGCGCGCTCGTCGCACTCGATCTCGACGGCTTTACCGGCATCAACGACCTTCGCGGCCACGTCGCGGGCGATGAGGTTCTCGCGGGTGTCGGCGAACGACTGCGCGCCAATCTCCGCCCCGGCGATATTGCCGCTCGTACGGGCGGCGACGAGTTCGCCGTGCTGCTGATCGGGGCCGACGCCGATGCCGTAGCCGAGAGGTTGCATCGCAGCGTGTCCGAGCCGTACGAGACGTCGGCCGGCACGGTGTTCGTGACCGCGAGTGTCGGGCATGCCGCCTCGGAGACGGCCGACGATGCCAAGACCTTGCTGCGTAACGCGGACGTCGCGCTCCGGCTGGCCAAGCGGGACGGCACCGGCAACATCCAGCGGTACGACGCCGCCTACGACGAGTTCGTGCACCGCCGTACGGCGATCGAGCAGGGTCTTCGAGGCGCCCTGTCGGCGGGCGAGTTCACCCTGGCGTACCAGCCGATCGTCACGCTCCCGGACGCGCGGCCGGTCGCCGTGGAGGCGCTCCTGCGATGGGACAGTGCCCGCCTCGGCCGAGTGCCGCCGGACGAGTTCATCCCGATCGCCGAGGACGTCGGGCTCATCGCGTCCATCGACCGCTGGGTAATGCACGAGGCTTGCCGACAGCTCGGTCGATGGCTCGACGACGGGCATCAGTTGTGGCTGTCGGTGAACGTGTCGGCGCGCGAGCTGCACCTCCCGGCGTACGTCGACCAGGTCGCCGAGACGCTGCGCATCCATCACGTCAAGGCCGATCGTCTGGTGATTGAGGTGACCGAGCACTCCGCGGCACTCGACCTCGACTCCGTCGTCGGCCGCCTGTCCGAGCTGCGAGCGACCGGTGTCCGCGTCGCTCTGGACGACTTCGGCGCGGGCTACTCGTCGCTGGGCCAGCTTCGCCAGTTGCCGGTCGACATTCTCAAGATCGACCGTTCACTGGTCGGCGATCCGTCCGGCAGCCCGCGGTCGCGGGCCGTGGCGCCGCTGGTCGACGTCGTCGTCCAGCTCGGCGCCCGGCTCGATCTGGAGGTCATCGCGGAGGGCGTCGGCGATGCCGCGCAGCGGCACGTCGTCGAGGCATCGGGCTGCCGCCTCGGCCAGGGTGATCTCTTCGGGCCGGCGGTCCCGGCCGAACGGATCGAAGCGATGCTGCAGGCGGAGATGTCCCTCATCGGCGGTGCGCCGCCGCCACCGGACGGCCGGGTGCTCGGCGCGAGGTTCGTCGCCGATGCCGCCCCCGAGGCAGCTCAGATCACGGAGTCGATCGCGCCGCCCGATCCAGCCCGGACGATCCCGCCGCAGCGACGGCAGCAGCCGCCGGCGCCGTGACCAGCTCTTCCAAGATATGGGACAGCTTGACTCAGGGCGTGAGATGAGTCAGAGTTGTCCCATGTCCGGTCTCCGCAGCTTCGCCCGAGTACTTAGTTAGGCGCACCCTCTTCACCTGGAGAGCGTGCGCAAGCCCCGTGCCGTCCGGCATGTGGGCTTTTTTGTTGCCCGCACCGCCGAGTCTGTTGCCCGTAGTGCCGAGTTTGTTGCCCGCACCGCCGAACCACGATCGATCACCCTGAGCCGAAAGGCCGAGCAACGATGAACATCCCAACACCGGAGATCCTGGCGCAGCGGGCGCATGCACCGGCCGCGCCTGGTCACTCCGCACCTGCCCAGCACGCCAGTCCGGCGAGCCCGCCTAGCACGCGCGTCGTGGCCGGCGAGGTCATGTCCGGAGCGAGCGCGCTCGTACGGTCGCTGGAGGCGCTGGGCGTGGAGGTGGTGTTCGGGATTCCAGGTGGCGCGATCCTGCCTGCGTACGACCCGTTGTTCGACTCATCCGTACGGCATGTGTTGGTCCGCCACGAGCAGGGTGCCGGCCACGCCGCGACCGGCTACGCGCAGGCAACGGGCAAGGTCGGCGTGTGCATGGCGACATCCGGGCCGGGGGCGACCAACCTGGTCACGCCGATCGCGGACGCGTACATGGATTCGGTGCCGATCGTCGCGATCACCGGCCAGGTCGCGAGGGCGCAGATCGGCACGGATGGGTTCCAGGAGGCGGACATCTCCGGGATCACGCTCCCGATCACGAAGCACAACTATTTGGTGCAGAACGGTGAAGAACTGCCGCAGGTGCTGGCGGAGGCGTTCCACCTCGCGAGCACCGGCCGGCCCGGCCCGGTCCTCGTCGACATCCCCAAGGACGTCCTGCAGGCGCAGACCAAGTTTTCCTGGCCGCCGACGCTGGACCTGCCCGGTTATCGCCCGACCGTGCACCCGCACACGAAGCAGATCCGCGAGGCCGCCCGTCTGATCCAGAACGCGAAGCGGCCGGTGCTCTACGTCGGCGGCGGTGTGCTGAAGGCCAGCGCCGCGCCACAACTGAAGCGACTGGCCGAAATGACCGGCATCCCGGTCGTCACCACGCTGATGGCCCGGGGCGCGTTCCCGGACTCGCACCCGCAACACCTTGGTATGCCGGGCATGCACGGCACGGTCGCCGCGGTGTACGCACTGCAGAAGTCGGATCTGATCGTCGCGCTCGGCGCGCGCTTCGACGATCGCGTGACCGGGAAGCTGTCCAGCTTTGCGCCGGGTGCCCATGTGGTCCACGCCGACATCGACCCGGCTGAGATCGGCAAGAACCGCGCGGTCGATGTGCCGATCGTCGGCGACGCGAAGTTCGTCATCGACGAGTTGTGTGCGGCC
>DASQPR010000662.1:0-9356 GCA_035643815.1 Micromonosporaceae bacterium
ATCAGGACCGCCGCGCCCGGCAGGTAATACTCCGACTCGAGCAATGCGCGCATCGGCGTGATCCCGATGCCACACGCCAGCATGGTCAAATGGCGCCGGCGGCGCATCTCACCCGTCAGCCGGCCGTACGGTCCTTCGACCAGAACCCGCGTCCCCGGCTTGATCCCGATGACGTCTCCACTACCGTCGCCCAGCTCCTTGACCGTGATCCGCAGGAGATCGGTGCGAGGCGCCGCCGACAGCGAGAACGGATGCGCGCGGGTCCAGCCCGGTGTGCCGAGGAATCGCCACAGAAAGAACTGACCCGCCTGTACGGGCATCCGATCGAGTTGCCGCCCACGGATATAGATGGACGTCACGCCGGGCGACTCCGGCACGACCGCTTCGACCCGCAAATCGTGTCGGACGCTCCGCCATATCGGCAGCCCGAGGCGAAAGACGAGGACGCAGCCGACCGTGACGATGTAGCAGAACCACCAATACGCCCTCGCCGCTCCCGACGTCACGAATTCGGCTCCGGTCCACAACTGGTGTGGCAGCGCGAGCCCGATCCCGAGGTAGGCGTAGAGGTGCAGCAGATGCCATGACTCGTAGCGCAGCCGCGCACGGGCCGCGCGCACGGAGGTCACCGCGATCATGACGAGGGCTGCGCTTGCGGCCGTGGCCAACAGCATCCCGGGGTAGGTCGTCACGAGCTGCCACGCCTCCGGCAACAACGAACTGTGTGCCGTGGCGGCGTAGCCCAGCGTGATGAATGCTACGTGGGCCAGCATGAGGTTGATCGATGTGAACCCGACGAGCCGGTGCCAGCGGGCCAACCTGTCCTGGCCGTACGTCCGTTCGATCCACGGCACCCGGGCCATCAGAATCACCTGGACGAGCAGGAGATCTGCGGCGACCAGGCCGGTCAGGCGTCCGATCGAGGTGAGGGCACTCCCACCCCCGGCAAACAGGGCTTGCACATTCCCGCCATGGACCCAGAGCGCGACGACGATCAGTACCGACGCCGCGGCCACCGCGCCTAGAGCGTCCGGCCACCAACCGCGCCGGCGAGATCCGCGAACGCGCTGTGGGATCCGACGTGGTTGGCGCGTGGTGGCCACATTCATTCGTCGTCCCCCTCTCGCGAGTCTGCCGGTCAAGCACCACTGTCGCCGACGATTCTTAGTTGTGGCTAAGGACCACATTGCCGCGCCAGCGCCGTGACGACGGGTTGATTCGCTCACCGACCGCCGTGGGCGTGGCCGTCGTGAAAGTGCGGACGATCGGCGCTCGCCGTGCGCCACGCTCCGGCGACAGACAGCGCGAGCACCGCTGCGAGCGCTCCCGACACAACCGCGGCGGCGAGTGTCGCCGATCGTCGGTGTCGTCCGGGCACCCGCGGACGCTCGGACCACCGCAGCACGGTGAGCTGAAGCGCTGGGATCAGCCGACCGAGCGTGTGGGCGCCCGTGACGATCCCCCATAGGACGAACGTCGCTTTGTGGATCATTAGCAGGCTCACGCCAAACCCGGCGGCCGACACGAACGCGCGGCGTCCTGCGTCCGGGCTGACCAAGATCAGGGCGACGCCCGAGCCCAGCACGGCCAGCGTGAACAAGACCACCAGCGGACCGAGAAGCCGCAGCACCAGCGTCGGCGGGCCGGCGTCCCGGTACGGTCGACTCCCGGTGTAGTAGCGCATGATCCGCCAGCCCGTGCTCGCCGTCTTGACCAGCGCCGGCGGGATGAGCAGGACGCCAAAGACGATATGCCAGTCGATCCAGCCGCGGACATCCAGAAGCGTGACCAGCTCGGCGCCGAACAGCACGAGCAGCAGCAGGCCGGTCCACGCCGTGAGCCGCGCGTTTCCGGCCGGTCCGCCGCTCGACCCGACCACTTCGTCGTGGCGATGGGAAAGCCCGGCGGCCTGCCTCGCATAGTCCACCGCGGCCGTGCGAAGCACGATCGGTCCCCCTCGAATCTGACCGTCCTTCGCCCGATCGCCGCAGGAATCACGGCGCCATCACATCAGTAAGGACGCGCACGCAATGATCTTGGCTGTCGCCGGCATCGGCGATGCCGACTTCGCCATTCATCCACTATCACGGCTGATTCTTAGAGCTATCTAAGACACGACACACGCGGGCAGCGCGGCGGTCGTAAGGCGGAACGGATCAAGTGGTGAACAGCCAGTCCCCAGCTCGCGGCTTCACCGCTGTCGTATGCGTCGTGAAGATGGCGGTGCGAGTGCCGGCCGATCTGTTTTGGGCACGGCAATGGGCCCGCCGTTGACGGCAGGCCGAATGCGGTCCGCTGTGCGAACCAGCGACCCGGCATGGTGCCGGGTCGCGAGGCGCGGACGAAGAGCGCCGGAGAATGGGCGCGCCAAGGATCAAAGGATGCCGGTCGGGACGCCGGCGGTTTGGTCGACGATGGCCGTACGGTGCTCTGCCGGACGGACCGCGGGAACGATGACGACCGGGCACGGCGCGGTCCGCACCACGGCGTCGGCGGTCGATCCGAGGGCGGCGTGGAACAGACGGCTGTGGCCATGGCTGCCGAGCACGAGCAGTTGGGCTTCCTCCGCGCGGCCAACGAGCACCGTCGCAGGGCGGCCACGCTCGACGACACCCGTGATGAGCAAACCTGGATGCGCTCTGCGAGCCGCCGCTACCGCCTCGGCGACGATCTCGTGGGCGAATCGCTGTGCATCGGCATTTTCGGCCGAGATAACGACATTGTCGAGGAGGTGTTCGGGATGCCAGGCGATGACGGCCTGAACGACGCCGTTGCGGTGGGGGCATTCCTCGGCCGCCCATTCCAGGGCGCGTTGGCCGGCGTCGGATCCGTCGACTCCGACGACGATCCGGTACACGGTGTTCATGGCGGACCTTTCTCTGTGGGTACGGCTCAGCGTGATGCCGTACCGTCAGCGTGCGCGGCCTGGCGAAAGGCGGTGCAGGGCCAAAGGTCCCGCCACGGCGAGGATTTGGCCGGTGCCGTGGCAGCGCCCGGGATATGCCGCTGCACCATCGTCGAAGCCGCCGCGTCACCGGCGAACAGCAGCGGCTCTGATGGGACCATCGTCTGAGTCCAAGGGACCACCGGCACTAGTCCGAAACGCCGGCACGCGTCCAGAGTGAGCGGGTGGAGTCCGTGCAAGCGAGGCCGGCCGATGGTCGCGAGCTGACGCCGGGGCTTACCTCAGCCGAAGCCGCTCGTCGGCTGACCGCCGAGGGACGCAACGAGACTCGACCCGCCGCTCCTATCCCGGTCTGGTCGCGCATCGGCCGGCAGATCGCCGACCCACTGATCGTCTTGCTGTTGGCGTCGGCGACCGTGACGGCCATTGCCGGTGACGTGACCGATACGTCGGTCATCGTGCTCGTGGTCGTCGTAAACACGATCATCGGTGTCGCGCAGGAGGTCCGAGCCGAGCGCGCGATCGCCGTACTCAGACAACTCGGCGCCCCGACCAGTCGGGTGGTCCGCGACGGACGAGATCAAGTCGTCACGGCGGCCGAGATCGTCCGCGGCGACGTTGTGAGGCTGGCCTCTGGTGACATCGTGCCGGCTGACATCGTGATCGACGACGCTCACGTGCTGAAAGTCGACGAGTCGGCGTTGACCGGCGAGTCGCGGCCGGTCGGCCGGTCGGTCGGACAGGACTTGTCGGCCGGCACTGTCATCGCGGCCGGTCGGGCCACGGGAACGGTCGTACGCACCGGTCCGGACAGCGCGCTCGGTCGCATCGTCGCCCTGACGGAGCAAGCGCGCAGCGGCGCAACCCCGTTGCAGCGGCGGCTCGCGCGCCTCGGCCGGGTCTTGGCCACGTGGACCGTGGCGCTGTCGGCGATCGTCACCGCCGTCGGCATCATTCGCGGCCGGCCACCGCTGGAGATGGCGATCGTCGGTGTCAGCCTGGTGGTCGCGGCCGTACCGGAGTCATTGCCGGCGGTCGTGACGCTCGCGTTGGCATTGGGTGCCCGGCGGATGGCCGCCGAGCACGCGCTGACGCGCCGACTGGTTGCCGTGGAGACGCTCGGCTCGGTCAACGTTCTGGTCTCCGACAAGACCGGCACGCTCACCCAGGGCCGGATGGCGGTGCAGCAGGCGGCCACCATCGATGGCGGTCGGTACACGATTTCCGGTGACGGCTACGCGCCGAACGGCGACGTCCGCACCGACGTGACAGGCGATCAGGCGTTGCTGGCCGCGATGAGTCGCGCTGCGGTGCTCTGCAACGACGCCGAGCTCGTTGCGCCAAAGGCCGGGCGTACGGCGTGGACGGTCGCCGGCGAGCAGCTCGAGGGTGCCCTGGTGGCCTTCGCCGAGCGCACTGGCGTCGGCGCGGAGCGCACGCGCGCTGCGTCGCCTCGGGTCTCGGAGACTCCCTTCGATCAGCGGTCGCGGATGATGACCACCGAACATGCCGGTCCGCATAAGACCCATCTCGTCGTGTGCAAGGGGGCACCGGAAGCAGTCCTGCGCCACGACGTCATCGACGCGACCGATGCCGAAATCAATCGGTTGATCGCCGTCGCGACCGAGTTCGCATCGACGGGCCTACGGGCGTTGGCTTTCGCGGCCGGTCCGGTCGGCGAGCTACGGCCGGTTGGCGTCGTCGGTGTCGGCGACCCCGTACGCGACAACGCCGCCGACGTGCTTCGGCAGCTTGACGAGGCGGGCATCCGTACGGTGATCGTGACTGGCGACCACCCCGGGACCGCGCGCCACGTGGCCGAGGATGTCGGCATTTGGCGGACCGGGGACGTCGTCGTCGATTGCACGGCCGACGACTGGGCGCTGGCCGACATGAGCCGGGTCCGGATCTTCGCCCGTGCGCGGCCGGATCACAAGCTCGCCATCGTCGAATCACTGAAATCGCGAGGTGCCACGGTCGCGGTCACCGGTGATGGCGTCAATGACGCGCCGGCCCTACGCCGCGCCGACATCGGTGTGGCGATGGGCGGTGGCACCGAGGTCGCCCACCAGGCGGCGCGGCTCGTCCTAGCCGACGACGATTTGGCCACCGTGTCGTCCGCCGTCGGTGAGGGCCGCCGCGTCTACGACAACATCCGCCGATTCCTGCGCTATGCGCTATCCGGTGGCGTGGCCGAGTTGGCGACCATGCTCGTCGGACCGCTCGTCGGGCTCGCGATACCGATCCTCCCGGCGCAGATTCTGTGGATCAACTTGCTGACCCATGGATTGCCCGGTGTTGCGATGGGTGCCGAGCCGGGAGCGCCCGATGCCATGCGTCGCCCTCCGCGACCGGCCGATGAATCCGTACTCGCGGCCGGCCTTGGTCGTGCTGTGCTCGGCACCGGCTTGTTCATCGGCGCCCTTACGTTGGCCGTTGGCGTGGCGGCGGCAGCTCTGTCATTGCCATGGCAGAGCCTTGCCTTCCTGGCGTTGGGGTTCGGCCAGCTCGGAGTCGCGCTCGCGGTCCGAGCGCCGCGCCGGCCCGGCCAGGACAACCCTTGGCTCGGCGCGGCCGTCGCATTGTCGGCGGCGTTGATGCTTGGCGGCGTCTACGTTCCCGGTCTCCGCCATCTGCTCAGCACCGAGTGGGTCACTCCGCTCCAGCTCGCGGTCGTCCTGGCCGTCAGCACCATACCGGGATTGGTGATCGCGGTGACACATCGCCTCCGGCCAACACCCGCATGATCCGGACCCACTGAACTTCGATTCCACGCACCCCAACCGACGACAACGTTGACGTGGACCGGACGCGGGGTGATGAGCGGCCCGACCGCATCAGCCGGATCGGGAACCAGCGGTCAACTCTTCCGAGCTGAGCACGTCCTCGCCGTAGAGGTCCTGCAGCCAGTTGGTCTGGTAGACCGTATCGAGATAGCGCTCGCCGAGGTCCGGAGCGATGGCCACCGCGGTGAGTTCACGCCCGTCATGTTCGGCCAACCAGCCGACGGCGCCGCTGACCACAGTGCCGGTGGAGCCACCGAACAGGAATCCGTTTCTGGCCAGCCGATGGCAGGCACGGATGGTGTCCGCCTCCTCGACTCGCACCACGTCGTCCACATAGGACTCGTCGAGCAGCGGTGGCCGGACGCTCGTGCCGAGGCCCGGAATCATGCGGCGGCCCGGCGTGCCGCCGAAGGTCACCGAGCCGACGCTGTCCACCGCGACAACCCGCACCGGCCAGTGCTGCGCCCGGAAGTAGCGTGCACAGCCCATCAGAGTCCCGCTGGTGCCGGCTCCGACGAACAACACGTCGAGTTGCGGGAACTGGCGGGCGATCGCTGGCGCGGTCGTACGGTAGTGGGCTCTCCAATTGTTCGGATTGGTGTACTGGTTGAGCCACACGTACCGGTCGTCGGAGGCGCACAGCCCGCGGACGTACTCAATCCGCGCGCCGAGGAAGCCGCTGGCATCCGGCTCGGTGACGATGTGCACCTGGCTGCCCAACGCCTCCATCGCCCGCCTGGTGGACAGGTTGCAGCGCGAGTCGGTCACGCACAGGAACTGATATCCCTTGCTCGCCGCGATCATGCTCAGCGCCACGCCCAGGTTTCCCGACGAGGACTCGACTAGGATCGAGCCCGTCTTCAGGACTCCGTCCCGCTCTGCAGACTCGACCATCTCGGCCGCCGCCTTGAGCTTGATCGACCCGGCGAAGTTGAAGCCCTCACACTTCAGGTAGAGCGAGTGCCCGAAAATCGACTGAAGGTCGACGTAGAGCTCCTCTTCGTTGAAGACCTCGGGAACGGAAATTACTGGCATCATGGCCTCCTCGTCTGTTGCAGAGCACTAGGCCGTTCATCCGTATCGATGTGTTTCGTGGAAGAAGTCATCGACGACGCGCAGCTCGCCGGCGCGGGCCACCTCGTCGTGGACGTACTTGCCGACGGCGAGGTCGAGCACACCCAGGCCGAACGGCGAGAACACCGCCGGCCGGTCGGCCGGCACGAACGTTCGCCCGGCCATGACGTCGTCCAACGTGCCGCTGAGGAAGTCACGGTTGCCCGTGAGCTGTTCAGCCAGGTGCGGCGACGTATTGGCCTTCATGCAGTGCTCGATATCGTCGAGGATGTTCGTCGAGGCGAGAATGATCTCCGGTGCGAGGTCGCGCAGCGACACGTGCAGCACCACCGGATTGTGTGCCAACCACGACACGTCCGTGACATGCGGCTCACTGGCGACGGTGGCGAAGACCACCATGTCGCTGGAGCGGATCAGTTGCTCCGGGCGGTCGTACACGGTGATCCGGCCGCTGACGTCCGACCGCTCCAGGTAGCCGCGGAAGCCGGACGCGCTGTCGGCCGAGAGATCGTAAACGCCGATCTCGTCGAAGGAAAAGCCGTTGCCGGCCAGGAACGTGTGGATGTAGCGGGCGATCAGGCCAACTCCGAAGAACCCGACACGCTTCGGGCGCTGCCGGTCGCGGCTGAGCCAGT
Organism: Micromonosporaceae bacterium; assembly: GCA_035643815.1. Lineage (GTDB taxonomy): Bacteria > Actinomycetota > Actinomycetes > Mycobacteriales > Micromonosporaceae > DASQPR01. Next base: position 7,401 of record DASQPR010000662.1, read on the forward strand.
CAGCCGCGAGGGCCGCCGACGCGGCTGTCCTGGTCGCGCTGATGATCGAGCTCTCCAGGCAGGCGAACGGGTAGCCGGTCTCGTGATCGTTGAGGATCAACACGCCCGAGGCCCGCGGCAAGCCCGCCGCCACATTCTGCGGGAAGCTGGAGATCCATTTAAGTCCGTCCACTCGCACTGGCCCGCCGATCGATGCCGGTAGCGCGATGATCCGGGCTGATGGCCGGTCGGGGAAACGCAGGAAGTACGACGGTGGGTTCACGGAGTCACCGGCGCCGTGCAGGCGGTAGGTGGCCTCGACCAACGTGATGATCTCCTTTTCACGCCCCTGTAGAACCTGCTGGACCTGACCGCCCGAAATCACCGCAAACGGTGGAGTGGTGACCGCTGTGGTCGTGGCCGACTGGCCGGCGATGGTATCGACTGCAGTCATCGGGCTGTCACCTCACCAGCCGGCGAGCAGTCATCGAGCCGCACCGCGTCGGCCATCCCGACGAGCACTTCGCGAGGGCCGTCGAACGCTTCTCTGCTGTGCGCGGTGCGGATGTTGTCGACCAGCATCAGGTCGCCGGCCTGCCACGGTTCGCGGACCGTGTTGGCGTCGTACACCCGATTGAGCAGCATGACGACGTCCTCGGTAATTGGCTCACCATTGCCGAAGCGCGTGTTGAACGGCAGACCGTCTTCTCCGTACATCTCGATGAGGTACTCGCGAATCTCCGGAGCGATCGTCCACTCGTTCAGGAACGCGATCTGGTTGAACCAGCAGCGCTGCCCGGTGACCGGGTGACGTACGACGGCGCTGCGACGCTGCTCGGTGCGGAGTCCGCCGTCGGCTTGCCACTCGAACTCGATCGCATTCGCGTGGCAGTAGCTTGCAACAGCGTCGGGATCATCGGTGCCGAAGGCCTCCGCGATCGACGATCCGATCTCGTCGTTGTAACTACGGGTCAGCAACCATCCTTCACGCTCGAACCGATCGGTCAGTTCGGTCGGCAGCGCGTCGAGCACGGTCGGCGAGTCGGCCACCGCCGTCGCGCCGCCGTCGGTCGGTGGTTGCAGGCAGGCGAACATCATCAGACCCGGAAACTCAAGTGTGTAGCTCAACTCGTGGTGCATGCACATCGGCTGGTTCGCCGGCCAGGTCGCCGAGGAGTACACGCCGTCGGAGTAGGTCTGCCGGGGTGCGAACGCCTCCCGCTCCGTCATGAGACCGTTGGCCAGGCGGGCAAAGACGGCGCCGATCTCACGCGCGTCCCGCAGCCCGAGGCCACGCACAAGGACCGACCCGTGCTCGGCGACGAGAGCGCGCAACCCCTCCCGGTGCTCGGCCGCCCATGTCGGCGCGTCATCAGGAACCGCGACCCGCATTAACGGAGGCTTGCCGGGTTGCCACTCGACGTCGAGTAGCGACGCTGCGGAAGAGGACGACATATCGGTTTCCTTTCGGTTACTCGTCAGGGACTCGTCGGGGAATTCGTCAGGAAGGAGCCAACATTTCGGCGGTACGCAGGACGGCCTGCGCCGCTTCGGTCGGACGGGTACGCAGGAAGTAGTGGCCTCCCCCGGGAATCTCGTACGCGTCGACGTGTTCGGCCAGAAGGTGCCAGTCGCCGTGGCGGCGCGGGTATTCATCGGTGTACGGATCGTCAGTGGCGACGACGACGGTGACCGGCGCGGACAGCTTCACCGCCGGTGGGGCGTCCATGACGTCAGCGAAGTAGCCATGAGCCGACACGCAGTCATGCCGGTACGCGGCACCAACCTGTTCGGCACGGGCCGCGTCCAGCCCACCGAGCTCGGTGTAGCCGCCGTCGGCGCGGAGCCCGGCAGCGATCTCGGTCGTGTCGCGCTCGGTCAGCTCGGTGATCGCGGCGCGCCGGTCGGCGGCGTCACCGAGCATCTGCGCGGCGACGAACAGCCGCTGGACATCGACCCCGAGCTCCTGCAGCCGCC
>DASQPR010000663.1:0-4215 GCA_035643815.1 Micromonosporaceae bacterium
TCGACGCCCGGATGCATCATATTGCGAGCGGTTGTCATGTTTTGATCCTGCGACACCGCGCCGCTCCGGCGGGCGGGTTTGCTGCGATTCGCGCCGTGGGTGTGTTTACCGCCACCGCGCGGGCCGGCCAACAAACGCGCCGAACCGGTCGGCCGCCGCCTGCATCGCCGCCGCGCGGACCCCACGGAACGCCGGTACGTCCACGGTTTCGATCTCGACCGCCGACGCGGTCAAGGCGTGTCGCCAGTACCCCACTAGCCGGCCGTCGAGCAGCACCGGCCGCAACCGCGCCCGCAAGGTCTCGGTTGGACCGCCGGCGGTGAGGATGACGTCGCGACTCTCCGAATACCCGATCACATACTCGTCAAAGTCCTGGAGAAGGTCGATGACCGGGTCTCCGGGTGGCCTCGCCCGCGCGGCCGCGTCGTCATCGACGGTCAGCAACCAGTACGTGCGGTCGTCGATCGTCTCCGACACCATGGCGGATCCGACGAGGTCAATCCCGCGGCGAGCTTCGGCCGCGGTTAACGAGGCCCACGTGCGGTAGTCCCGGACGGTAGCCGGCCCATGCCGCGCGTAGTAGTGACGAGTCAACTCCGCCAGCGCCTCGTCGCGGTCTGTCCGCATCCAGCCCGGCACGCGTACGTCAAGCAGCGCGTACGTCTGCTGGTTGCCCTTCATCGCGCCGCTGACCAGTACGCCGTCGAGTTCGGCGCGGATGATGACGTACGCGAGCGGCACCCCGGTCACCGCCATCCCGGCCTCGGCAAGGTGGGCCGCCAGCTCCTTACGGGTCAGATGGGTGCCGTCGCCCAGCACGCGCTCGAAGACCGCGCGTGAACGGCGGGTCACGTCATCGTCGACCCCGGTCTGCCGGTAGTAATAGGCGTTCGCCGCGTGCACCCGGGGCGCGCTGGCCGACAAGATCCAGCCGATGTCATCGGCGTGGACGAAATGCCAGGTCGGACGCAACACATGGGTACGCAGCAGCCGCCCAGCCGCGAAGGCGGCATCGACGTCCACCTCGGTGACACCGCTCGCGCGCTGTGCGATGGACCACTTCGCCGGCCGGAATTCCTGGGCCTGCATAGCGCCAAAGCCCCGAACGACGTCGTCCACCGAGGTCAGTGGCGGCCCCCACAGGTTTTGGCGGCGCATCCGGCGTCCGACGAGATCGTTCACGCGGGCAGCGTAGCGGCGACCGGCGACGGGATGTTGCTTCGGCTCGGGACATGACGCTTGGGACATGACGAAGGCCCCCGCGATGGGCGGGGGCCTTCGTCGTTTGCTGTGTTGACGTGCCGGTCGCCTCTCGGCGAAAGGCACAACGCGGCTCCAGCCGAACGGTAGTCCGCGAAGGCAAAATAGGTGAGGCCCGGGGACACGAGCACGCCAACGGTTGGTGTAACCGACCCGGGTCCAAGATGATTCCCCGGCTCAGGCCGTGTCCGCCGTCACACCGGGTCCATGATCGGGCCTACAACGCGATGTCGCGCAATCCGGTCCAATGATCGATCCGCAGGCGACACAGCATCTCGGTGTCGACCGCGTTGCGCTCGCCGTACTCGGCGGCCCGGCCCGTCGGCACGTAGCGATCCGCGATCGTCATCGACCAGGCGAGCAGATCGGACGCGTGCTCGTCGACGTCGACGGCACCGCGGACCACGACGAAGGCGTACGGGAACTCCTCGACGTCGACGGCGAGCGTTGCTCTCGGGTTGACCCGGAGATGACGTCCCTTCACGGTGTCCCGGCCCGTCGTGAACACCAGAGTGTCGCCGTCGACCACGAACCAGAGGGGTGCGACGTGTGGCGCCCCCTGCGGCGACGCGGTGGCGAGCTTGCCCGTGTGCGTGCCGGTGGCGAGGAACTCCATCGCCTCGGCTCGGGTCATGACTGGCATCCTCCAATCGTGCCGCAACCGGCCGACCGACGGGCGAACTTCGGCGATCCGGCCGTGGCCTCACCCGCGTCGAGCCCACTGTCCACTTAGGTGCACGCGGATATCGACGGATGTCTCGACAGGGTCAACACCGCGGTCGTAGGGTCGACCCACCGAAACATAGGGAGTCCTCTATGAGACGTTCTGTCGGCATTTCCACCGTGGCGGCACTGTCCACCGTGGTCCTCATCGTTTCGGCGGCGCCGACGTCTGCGTCAGCCGCCGATCATCCTGGCGTACGACTCTCCATCACGTCGGTCTCTAATCCGAGACCGTCGCTCGTTAGCGGTGGCGATGTACTGATCCGCGTGACCGGCAGCAGCCGGACTCCGACACTGACGGTCGACGGCCGGTCGACCGACGCCACCGCGCACGCGCAGCCGGACTGATCGTGGCTCGCGCTCATCGCCGGCCTGCGCAACGGCGTGCATCACGTCGACGCCAGGTCGGGACGGGACTCCGCCGACCTGCGCGTCACGAACCACCCGATCACCGGCCCGGTCTTCTCCGGTCCGCAGCAGGTGCCGTTCATCTGCGAGACGCAGGCGTACGGTCTGCCACCGGCGACGTCGCCCGACTGTGCTGTCGCGACACAGGTGTCCTACCTCTACAAGAACACCGCCGGAGCGTTCGTTGGGCTCACCGACCCGACCGTGGTTCCGGCCGACGCCGCCACGGCCCAGGTGAACGGTCATGGGGTGCCCTATCTGATCCGGCTCGAACAAGGCACGATCGACCGGGCGGTGTACCAGATCGCGGCGCTCTACGACGGCACCGATCCGACGCCCTTCCGGCCGGAGGGCAGCTGGAACCGCCGGCTCGTCTATACGTTCGGCGGTGGTTGCGACGGCGGCTTCCATCAGGGCAACTCGACCGGCGGCGTGATCAACGATCTCTTCCTGGCGCAGGGCTACGCCGTCGCGTCGTCGAGCCTGAACGTACTGAACAACAACTGCTCCACGATCATCTCCGCCGAGGCCGCGATGATGGTCAAGGAGCATTTCATCGAGACATACGGCCCGGTCGCGCACACGATCGGCTGGGGCGGATCGGGCGGTGCCATCCAGCAGTACGACATTGCCGACGCCTACCCAGGCATCCTCGACGGCATCGTGCCGGGCGTTTCTTTCCCGGATCCGTTCACGACCCTCGGCCCGGTGACCGACTGCCGCCTGCTGGACAGGTACTTCGCCGCGGCCGGCGGCGCGTTCACGGCCGAGCAGCAGCGTGCCGTCGCCGGCTTCCGATCCTATGACTCCTGCCAATCCTGGGACGCGACGTTCGCAAACCGCATCACGGCCACCGACAGCTGCGACCCGTCGATCCCGGCGAACCTGCGGTGGGACCCGGTCACGAACCCCGACGGCGTCAAGTGTTCGGCCGCCGAGCAGTACGTGAACCAGCTCGGTCGCGACCCGCGGACCGGATTCACGCGCAGCGTTCTCGACAACGTCGGCGTGCAGTACGGCCTGGAAGCGTTGGCCGACAAACAGATCACCGCGCAGCAATTCGCCGACTTGAACGCGAACATCGGCGGCTTCGACTTCACCGGCAAGCCGGTCGCCGCGCGCAGCACCGCCGACCCGAAGGCACTCGCGGCGTCGTACCGCGACGACCTGGTGAACAGCGGCGGTCAGGGTCTCGGCGAGACAGCGGTGATCGACCAGCGGATCGACCTCGACCTTGCCGGTTTCGGCAACGACATCCACACCACCGAGTGGTCCTACGTGATGCGCGCGCGCATGACCAAGGCCGGCACGGTCGGCAACCAGGTCATCATCGAAGACGGTCTCGCCACGATCGGCCAGGCCAGCGTGTACGAGCTCGCGGCGATGGACGCGTGGTTGTCGGCCATCGACGCCGACACGTCACACCGACCGCGCTCGGCCAAGGTGTCGACCGACCGGCCGGGCTCGATCACGGATGGCTGCTTCCTCGACAACGGCACGCTGGTGCACGAGTCGCTGTCGTACGGGGGATCCGGCCAGTGCGCGAGCGCGTTCCCGGTGGCCGCCAACACCCGCTTGATCGCGGGCGAGTCACTGGCCATGCCGGTGCTCAAGTGCGCGCTGCAGCCACTGCTTTTCAGCGACTATCCGGTGACGTTCACCGACGCCGAGAAGGCGGAACTACGGGCGGCCTTCCCCACCGGCGTGTGCGACTACACCCGTCGTGGCCCGCGGCAACAGCAACCAGTCGGCACGTGGTTGACCTACGGCGGCTGACCCGTGCGGTGCGCGCCGCTGCGTAACCGGCGGCGCGACATCGTAGCG
>DASQPR010000664.1:0-2254 GCA_035643815.1 Micromonosporaceae bacterium
GGCCGGATGTCCCTGGCGGCGGCGCGGCGTGCGTCGCCTGCCGGAGCACCCGGTTCAGGGCATGCAGCGCCGCCACGTGACGCGCGGAGAACGTCCGACCCGGCTGGCACGATGGACGGGTGCTGGCATCCGACCGAAGAGTCCGACATGCGATTTGCTGATCTGGTCGCCGCGTCCGCGGCGGTCGCCGCGACGTCCAAGCGACTGGCCAAGGTCGAGCTTTTGGCCGGGGCTCTGCATGAGCTGCGCGGCGCACCGGACGAGGAGGTCACGGCCGGAGCCGCGTATCTGTCGGGTGAGCTTCGACAGCGGCAGACGGGCGTCGGGTGGGCGGCGTTACGCGCGCTCCCACCGGCGGCCGAGACGACGTCGCTCACGGTCGGTGAGGTTGACGCCGCCTTTGCCGAGCTGGCCGTCCAGTCCGGGCCCGGTTCGCAGAGCCGTCGGCGCGATCTTGTGCGGGGGCTCTTCGCCCGGGCGACACGCGCCGAGCAGGAGTTTCTTATCCGACTCATCGGCGGCGAGCTGCGCCAAGGAGCGCAAGCCGGCGTGCTCGTCGACGCGATCGCCCGCGCCGCCGAGGTCCCGACGGCGAGCGTGCGTCGTGCCCTCCTGCTCAGTGGCAGTCTGACTGACGTTGCTCGCACTGCTTTGGAGCACGGCGCCGCGGGGCTGGATGCCTACGGACTTCAGGTCGGCCGGGCGCTGACGCCTATGCTCGCCGCGTCCGCGCCCAATGTCAGCGAAGCGATCGGCGCCACCGGCCTTCCGGCCGTGGTCGACGCGAAGCTCGACGGCATCCGCATCCAGGTCCACCGGTCCGGTCCGTCCGTGCGCGTCTTCACGCGAAGCCTGGATGACATCACCGTGCGCCTGCCCGGAGTCGTCGCCGTCGTCGCGTCCCTCGGATCGAACGACATTGTGCTCGACGGCGAGGCGATCGCACTCGACCTCGGCGGCCGGGCGCGTCCGTTCCAGGAGACGTCGTCGGCGGCGGCGACGCATGCGGACAGCGGCCTGCGGCCGTACTTCTTCGATCTGCTGCACATCGACGGCGAAGACCTCATCGACGAACCGGGCCGGATCAGGTGGGCCCGCTTGGCCGAGGCGGTGCCAGGCGAGCACATCGTTGACCGGTTGGAGGTCGCCTCGGTCGAGGAAGCCTCGGCCGCGTTCGAGTCGGCGGTCGCGGCCGGGCACGAGGGCGTTGTAGTCAAGGCGCTCCAGGCGCCATACGACGTTGGCCGGCGTGGCAGCGGATGGGTGAAGGTGAAGCCCCGGCACACGCTTGACCTCGTAGTGCTCGCGGTCGAACGCGGTCACGGGCGCCGCTCGGGATGGCTGTCGAATCTGCATCTCGGCGCGCGGGACCCGGCGTCAGGCGGGTTCGTCATGCTCGGCAAGACGTTCAAGGGGATGACCGACGAGATGCTTGCCTGGCAGACCGAACGGCTGACGTCACTTGCCACCGACGCGGTCGGCCCCGACGACTGGGTCGTGCGGGTCCGCCCCGAGCTTGTCGTAGAGATTGCCTTCGACGGCGTCCAGACGAGCCCCCGCTACCCAGGGGGTGTGGCGCTCCGGTTCGCCCGCGTGCTGCGTTATCGGGAGGACAAGAAGGCGTCGGAGGCGGACACCATCGATGCCGTTCGCGCGCTGCACCGGGGCTCGGTCACACCGGACGATGATGTGGGTCTCGAGTGAAGCGCGGCTTCTCGCGTGACCCAGCCGTAGCGGCTCAGAGAAGCGCCACCGACCGCACGTAGTTCACCTGGTTGTAGATGTTCTGGACTTGAGCCTGGTTCGCGACCGGGATGCGCGCGACGTAGGCGGCCGGTCCATTGGAGATCGTCACGGTCACAGTGCCGAGATAGACGTCTTCCTTGGCCAGTAGGAACAGGAGACTGAGGAATGCGGTGCACGGAATGAGCACGATGGCGAGCACGATGGCCCAGGTCGGGATCTTGGTTCCCACGGTCCATTGGTCGGTGACCATCCACTGCGAGCCACGCAGCGGGAACGCGCCGGCCGGCGTCCGCACCGCGGACGACGTCACCGTAACCTCGCCGACCTGTGCGATCGGCGGATCGTGGTAAATGGCCATGGTCGGATCCATGGCAACTATTAGACCAGCCGCACGCTGGTGGCGTCGTCCCTCGGAGGATCCGCTGGCACGTCGTTGCCGAGACGGTCCTTCGACGTGACCACACCGGTCGGATCACCGGCGAGCCGGTCCTTAGACAGGCGGTCGCGT
>DASQPR010000665.1:0-3691 GCA_035643815.1 Micromonosporaceae bacterium
TTCTCCCCAGATCCAGTCGACGAGCGTCGCCTTGGGGACCACGCGACCAGGTTCGAGCGCGAGAGCGATCAACAACCCCCGCAGCCGCGCGCCCGGTACGTCGGCCAGGACGCCGTCGTCCGTGCGAGCCTCAAACGGTCCAAGAATCCCGATCTGCACCCAGCAGATTTTGCCATGGGCGCTGAGCAGGCATCCATTCGCTGACGCCTACGCCGCAGCTAGGCGTTGCTGCCGGGTGGATCGATCTCTGTTCGGTCCAGCATTGAGCGCTGGCCCGTCACTCGGCCGGCGTCTGTCGGGCCGCCTGCTTGAACGAACGGGTGTTCGTCCCGCCGTGGGTGAGGTCCGGCCTCAACCGGCCCGGGCTCGTCGCCGCTGCCGCGAACGGTACGCACAGTCACATCGCGGATGCGGTCCCCAGCTCCGCCGACGCAGCGTGCTGGGCGACCCGACCTCGATGCTGGCGCCGATCGTCGGTGCGTCGTCGCCGTCGAGATAGGCAAGGACCTGGGCCACTGCCACCCCAACCGCGATCAGGGTCGTGGCGGTCGAAATCGTCGGCGCCGAGTCGATCGATGTCGCGAGCTGAGCTACCAGCGTCGGCCACGCCGGATCGCGATCGCGGCGGTGGAGGTCAAGGCAGCGCAGGCATGGCGAGCCGCTGGGCGGGACGAGGGGGCCGATCAGCACGATGTCGTCGCGTTCCTCGATCAGCAGGTGCGCCAGAGACTTCCGGGCGTACGCGAAGGCCGCCAGCTCGGCTGGCACACCCTGACCGACCTGCACGACGAACGATGCGCCGCCGACGCGGAGGGCGCGGGTGTCAGTGAACGGGGCAGCGCGCAGGACAGCCTCGCTCGCTGCGGTGCCGCGCGGCCGATCGGTGTCCGCCGGCGTCAGCCCCCCGATTGCGTCGTCGTGGATCCCAACGCGGCCGCTGACGGCCGGGTCGACATGACCGACGCCGGCACGAGCGAGTGTGGAGGCGATTGGCACGACGAGACGGCTTGCGCCGGTCACCTGCACGGAGGCGGCCGCGCGCCGTCGAATCGCTTCGGCCGGTGGCACTCGTCGAACCGGCCGTCCCGAAGCGACCGGCCGTGCGGGGACCGATCGTTCTGAGATCGATCGTTCGGGGATCGGGCGTTCGGGGATCGATCGTTCGGCTGGCGTCGTTTGGTCCGGTGCAAGGCCGGTTCGCGTCGAGGTCCGCGTCCGGTCGGTCGTGCTGTCGGCTGGCGTCGGGGTCCGCGTCCTGTCGGTCGACGGAGTCGGGTCGTCGCCGTATTCCTCGATGCCTGGGATCTCTTCGGCCCGCATCGCCATCGCGATCGCGGCCGCCTCGGTCAGCAACCGTCGTCGTACGGTCTCGGGCATTGACGACGGCACCAGGCTCTCGGTCCCGATGAGGACATTCGCCGTGCGCAGGGCCGAAATCATCGCCGAGGTCACGTGACGCGGCACCCCGAGCGCCACCGCGTCACGGAGCACCGCCCGCTCCGTACGCGAGCCGTCCAACAGATCCAGCACCCGGGCCGCACCGGCGTCCGGCAGCTCGATGACGATCGCCCGAGAGGGGTCGGTGCCGAGTTGAACGGCGGTCTCGTCGCGCCACAGTCGCGACAACCCGGGCAGCAACGTCAACCGTCCGCGTCCGGTGCCGGCGGGCGAGACTCGCGATGTCATGGCGTGACGCTGACACATCAACCGACATCGCTGCGCCGTTGTCCACAACAGTGACTCCGACCGCGGTCGCAGATCCCGAGGACGGCCGATAGTTATCCACAGAATCCGCGCCCGTCTGTCACTTATCCGACAGACACTTGTGCTCGTCGTCGAAGGCGTCCGGACCGTTTGTGCCGATCCCGTGAGCCAGACGGCGTCGACCCTGCCGTCGGGATCGTCGCCGGCCGGGTCGGCGGGACTTGTACGGGTTGGCCGGTCGCGGCGCGATCGAGTGCCCATGCTCCGTGCAGTTGCGCGCGGATCGGGCCCGCGCGGATTCGGCCCGCCCGCGACCGTCGAGACCAGCGCCCACGACTGAGACGCCTGCGACCGAGACCAAGACGGACAACCGACGCCGACGCGAGCGCCAGCGACGCGGCACGGCGGCCCTAAGGCGCGCCGTGCCGCGACTGTCGTTGATCCTCGTGCGGGGTTTACGCCTTGCCGAGAATCCGGTTCATCGTGGTCCCGCAGACCGGGCACGGTCCCTTCGCCATGCGCATTCCGGTCTTCGTGATCGCCACCGTGCCGTCGAAGTCGCGCTTCTCCTTGCACTTGACGCAATATCCGTTGTACTTCTCGACCTTCTCCTCGGCCTGGCCCTTTCCGGCCACAATGCCCTCCTCGTAATTCCAGCGGGCGTGTTGTGCTCGATGCCCGGGACCGCCGGTGCGGCCGACTGATCTACTGTGCATCGCCGCTTGCCCGAACGTGACATGTTCTGCGGGGACACGCCGGTAGAATACGTGCGAAACCGGCGTTTATGTGGAAAACAATCTCTCCATCCGATGCCGTATTCATGATCCAAAAGAATCTTTTGGGCACTAGGGGACCAATCCGATCAAGTCCGGCGGGCTACGGCCGGTTGGGCCTTGCGTACCCCCGGTTGTCGGCCGCTAGCGTGCCAGGGTGACTCCAGTTCCGGGCCTCCCCGGCTGATTGCGGGGGACCCGTGCCCGCCGCTGGTAAGCCGAATGTGGAAGTGCGACGCAGCCAGCGCCGCCTATCGACGGTGTCCGCATATCGCGACGGCGGGCGCGTGATCGTGCTCATCCCCGATCAGTTCACCCGCGCCGAGGAGCGCGAGTGGGTCGACAAGATGCTTGATCGACTCGCCGCCCGCGATGGTCGGGCCAAGCGGACGGACGCCGAGCTCACGGTCCGTGCCCTTCGCCTGGCCGCCCGCTATTTTGCCGACTACGGTGCGGTGACCAAACCGGCCAGCGTGCGATGGGTCGCCAACCAGAACGGCCGCTGGGGGTCCTGCACGCCGGACGACGCGACCATCCGCATCTCCGACCGGATCATGCACATGCCCGACTGGGTCGTCGACTATGTGCTCCTGCACGAGATCGCGCACCTTGTGGTGCCGGTCCACAACGCGATGTTCTGGTCGCTGGTGAACCGCTATCCGAAAGCCGAGCGCGCCCGCGGCTACCTCGAAGGGGTCGCCGCCGCGCACGGCACGCCCGTGCACGACGATTGACCGGTGACTCGTCGCGTCGTAGTCGTCATGCTCGCCCCGCCGGCCTGGACCCCGCCGGGTGTCGAGCCGGCGACGTGGCGCCGCGCGCTCGCTGACGATGCGGTGGATCTGTTGGCGATGCTCGCGGAGGTCGAACCAGCGCTTGCGGTGGCTGAGCCCGACCGCCCGCTAGCCACCGCGGTGGCCTGGCCCTCGATGCGGGTGTACGTGCTACCGACGCTGACCATCGGCAACGTCCTCACCGCGGCCGCCTCCGACGGATACGAGCAAGCCGCGGTCCTCGCCGGCGACGCACCGGATCTGCCCGGGATGATGATCGCGAAACTGCTCCGTCCGCTGACGACGCGACCCGCCGCGGCGGCCGCCGATGCCGCGGCCACGAGCGGGCTTCTCGGCGTCGCGAGCCGGTTGCCGGCGCCGGCTTGGCTGTCCGCGATCGATTTCGACGACTCGACTGTGGCGACCGTACGTAGTGCCGCC
>DASQPR010000666.1:0-6992 GCA_035643815.1 Micromonosporaceae bacterium
GAACTTGTCGGCCAACTTCTGAATCAGCGGCAGGTCCTCGTTGAACGCCTGCTCGATGCTGCCCTGTCGGCTCCGGAACCGGAAGACTCCGTACGCCACCAGGAGCACCAGCAGTCCCCGTACCAGCCGCTCTACCGCAAGCAGCCGCAGGATAACCAGATCACGCAGCGCCCGACCACGGATGACCTGCGGCGCGTCCGCGGCCGGTCCATGACCGCGCGGCTCGCCCACGACGAAGTCCCCGCACCGAAGGCATCGCCAAGCGATGCCGATGGGCGTTTCGGCGCGCAGTCGCTCGGCTAGATCCGGTTCGTCCGGGGCATACGTCGCATGGCCGTGGCGACCGCAGGATCGAAGGCTCCAGTCCAGCCGCAGGAAATGCTGCCGGTCGTCGCGTCCCATCCTCACCGGTAGTCGTCGTCCAACCCGACGCTGCGCGCTTGCTCGGCAGCGTCCGCCTCGTTGACCTCAAGGCCGCGCTCTTCGAGGGTGTCGGTCGTCTCGTCACCGTCCGCATCGTCGTCGGTCGAGGCTGGTAGCGCCTGTTCCGCCGCGTCGTCGGCCGGTGTTTCGATGGGTACGTCGACCACGTCGTCCAACCGATTCGCGGTCGTGTCCTGGTCGGGTGCCGGTTCCATGCGTTCACGCTACTGCCGGCGGGCCAGTCGCGCTTGCCGCCGCCCAGGCTCGCGTCCGGGCGGCGCCGGAATGCACGACCGACCGGTGGTGACCGGAATCGACGGCCGATGGCGTGCGATACCGCCCGGTGCGCGATACTTCCCTAAGCGAGGACAGTGCCGCCGTCGCACGGGGCCGCGTTGCCGGCGCCCACCGTATGCGAAGCCGGTGCCGCACCGTGCCGGCCGCGACCAGCCGAGATCGTCCCAAGGAGAGATCATGCCTATCGCCTCACCCGAGGTCTACGCGGAGATGCTCGACCGAGCGAAGGCCGGTGCCTTCGCCTACCCGGCCATCAACGTCAGTTCCTCGCAGACGCTCAATGCGGCATTGCGCGGATTCGCGGATGCCGGCAGCGACGGCATAATCCAGATCTCCACGGGCGGCGCCGAGTATCTGTCCGGCCCGACGGTCAAGAACATGGTCAGCGGCGCGGTCGCGCTTGCCACGTACGCCACCGAGGTGGCCAAGAACTACCCGGTCAACATCGCGTTGCACACCGACCACTGCCCGAAGGACAAACTCGACGGGTACGTACGCCCGCTGCTCGCGATCTCGAAGGAGCGCGTGAGCCGGGGCGAGCCGCCGCTGTTTCAGTCGCACATGTGGGACGGCTCGGCCGTGCCGCTCGAGGAGAACCTCACGATCGCCAAGGAGTTGCTCGCCGAGGCGGCCGCGGCGCACATCGTGCTGGAGATCGAGGTCGGCGTCGTCGGGGGCGAGGAGGACGGTGTCGAGGGGGCGATCGACGAGAAGCTCTATACGACCATCGGCGACGGTATGGCGACGGTCGAAGCGCTCGGCCTCGGCGAACAGGGTCGCTACATCGCGGCGCTGACCTTCGGCAACGTGCACGGCGTCTACAAGCCGGGCAACGTCAAGCTGCGTCCGGAGATCCTCGGCGAGATCCAAGCCGCGCTGGCCGCGAAGTACGGCAAGGAAAAGCCGCTCGACCTGGTGTTCCATGGTGGCTCCGGCTCGCTGCTATCGGAGATCCGGGAAGCGCTCGACTACGGCGTGGTCAAGATGAACGTCGACACCGATACGCAGTACGCGTTCACCCGGCCGACCGCGGCACACATGTTCACGAACTACGACGGCGTGCTGAAGGTGGACGGCGAGGTCGGCAACAAGAAGGCGTACGACCCGCGGGCCTGGGGCAAGTTGGCCGAGCAAGGCATGGCCAAGCGGGTCGGGCAGGCGTGCGAGGACCTGCGGTCGACCGGAACGTCACTCAGCAAGTAGGCCTACCGTCCGGCCGCCGGCGCTGGATGCCAGCCGCGGCTGAGTGCCGGCCACGCGCGAAGGGTCGTGGACGAGTCAGCCGTGCATGAGCAGCAGGTCGACCGCCTCGTGTACGTCGTCGGTCAGGTGAATCAGCCCGGCTAAGTCGCCGAGTGACGACGTGGCGAGCAATGGTCGGAGCAATGCTTCGACCGGCAGCCGGCCCGTCCAGTAGTCGCGGCCGAGGAATACGAACGGACCGGATCCGCCGTCGGTGCCGTAGAACGTCATCGTTGCCGCCTGGAACACCTCCTGGACGGTGCCGGCCAGGCCCGGGGCGAACACGATGCCGCCGCGGGACAGGCGCAGGATGAGCTCTTCCCGCACGCTGTTGGAGAACAGCTTCCCGATCCGCGCCGCGAACAGGTTCGTCGGTTCGTGGCCGTAGAACCAGGTCGGGATCGCGAGGCCGCCCTGTGCGGCCCACGTCGTCCCCGGATCCGGGCGCAGCCGGTCCCGTACGGCGAACGCCGCCGCCGTGTACGCCTGCGGGTCGTGGTAGTCCGGCGCACCGGCGAGTTCGTCGATCGCGGCCATCAGGTCGGCCCGCGGATGTACGGACGTGTAGGCACCGAGGTTCGCGGCCTCCATCACGCCCGGCCCACCGCCGGTGAGCACGAGCCGTCCGGCCGCGGCCAGCAGCCGGGCCAATTCGGCCGCTTCCCGGTAGCCCTTCGTGCCGCGCCGTTCGACGTGGCCACCCATGATGCCGACGACCGATGTCGGACCGTGCGCGGCGATCCAGTCGCGCGTATCGTCGCTCAGCGCGTTCTCGATGCCGTGATCGTGGATCCGTTGCGTCAACGCCTCGCGCAGATCCGGCATCGCACCTCCGTGCGCAAGAAAGTGCCGGTAGACCTGGGTGTCGTACATAGCGTCGAAGCCGCCGACCGTGAACCCGGTGGCCAGGTCGTCGGCCGTATAGAGGCGGGACGGCTCGGTCGGATAGGGCAGGTCAGCGAAGCGCGGGACGACGAGCGCGCCGCGCCGGGTGAGGTCGACCGCCTGTGGGGTGGTCATCGCGCAACCGATGAACAGCGCGCCGCGCACGTCGATGCCGGTCAGGTCCACCGTGGTCAGGTCGATGCCCTGCAGCGTGACACCGCGCAGGCTCGCGTCGGCCAGGTGCCGGTCGAGATCGGCCGGCGTCTCGACTTCCAGCTTGCTGTGGTCGACGGGGTTGATGACCTCAGGGCGCGGCGTCGGCATGGGGTGATCGTAAGGTTGTCGCGCACAAAAGAAGGAAGCCCAGCGGTGCGCCGCTGAGCTTCCTTGCCGGGTCCTGGGGAGGCTCCGGACTTCATATTCTCCGCGCGCCCGTCGCCGCTTGACTACTGGCCGGTCGCTTACGCCGGTACGCCGCTCGGTGGCTCGCGCCCCTCCGCTCAACCAATCGCCACCGGCCGATGTGTGGGCTGCGACTCATCCCTTCGGCCCGCCTCGATCCGGCGGGGAGTGCTGCACGCGACGGCGTCGAACAGGGTTGAATCATCGTTATGCAGAACCTGATGCCGGAACCGCCGGCGACCCTGATTCCGGACGACCCGGCCGCGGCCGCCGAACTTGCCGCCGCTACGGATGCCACACTGCCGAACGTCGCCGCTCATTTCCCCAGTTACAGCGCCGCGTGGGGTGCCTTGGCGGCTCGGGCGTTCGCGGTCGGGGAAACGGTCACGGCGTACGCGTTCGCCCGCACCGGATATCACCGCGGCCTGGACCAGCTCCGGCGCAACGGATGGAAGGGATTCGGTCCAGTGCCGTGGTCGCATCCCGGCAATCAAGGCTTCCTCCAGTGCCTCTACGTGCTCGGGGAGGCGGCCGGTGTCATTGGCGAATCAGACGAGGCCGCCCGCTGCGCTGAGTTCCTGCGCGACTGCGATCCCACGGCGGCCGAGTTTCTGGCGCGCGTCTGAGGTCGTGTCGCGAGCGCGCTCAGTTCGGCGAGCGGCGGCTACCGTCAACCGCCGTAGGCCGCCCAGGCACCGGGCTCAACCCACCACGCCCGCTTACGAGTGAGGGTCGCTTCGACGCCGTCGTCGACGTAGGGGAGATCCGCGGTCGGCGTCACCGAGACCGCGCGACCCGTTGCCCGGCGGACCTCGATGCGAATGTCGGCCGCTCCCGCTCGGAACGAAAAGCGCGATCCGGCCCGCACCGGCACGGCGACGGCCACGGCGACGGTGCCGCTGGATGGGTCGGCCGCGGGCGCTAGCGGGAGGTCATCGAGCCGGGTGTACCCATTGGCGTTGGCCACCGCACAGGCGAGCACCGGCTCTTTGCCGTCGGTCAGGACGGTGTCGTCGAGTTCGACCCGCCCCCGCCAGGCCGCAGCATGGCCGGTGGCGTCAACGCCGCCGAGAAGCGCCCCATGTACGGTGACCGATCCGCCATCGGTCCGCAGCAGGTCGACCCGGCGTATCTTGCCGCCGAGAACGGCCTTCGCAACATCGGCCGGGTCGCGGGGCAGCCGGAGCCGGTCGACCATGTCCGGAATGGCGCCGGCGCCCGACCCGCGGACGTCCATCGGAAGGAGGCCGACCGGCGGCAGGTCCGGGACCGTACGGCCGGCCACAAGATCGCTCGGCCGGCGGCTCGGCGGCGGCGCCCAACGGCGCACCATCCGGCGCAACACGGCCCGAAGCTGGGCGTCGGATTCGGCGGCGACAATCAGCGCCGGGACGTGACCGGCGTCGGAGGGCCAGGTCAGGCCGTCGGGTCGGGCGGGGCCGTCGAGCCGGGCCAGGACAGCGTCGATGTCGACGTCCGACGTTGCAGTCACCGTGTCGACCGCCGCGCCGGCGGCCGCGAGCGCGTCCCGGCATGCCAGGACGGGCACGCGCATCGTTGCCGTACCGCCGGAATCTGAACAGGCGGGGTCGGCCGATCCGAGGCTCAGGATGATCACCTCACGATCACGGCCGCCACCTGCGCCCACGATGCGGGCCTCCTCACACGTTTCGGTCCAGCTGATTGTTAGCCTGACGTACCGGGGGATGCCCGGCGCTCATCTGCCGCGTGCACGCCCCGCGGAGAGGCGGAGAAAATGCCAGCGATCGTCGTCATCGGCGCGCAATGGGGCGACGAGGGTAAAGGCAAGGTTACCGACCTGCTCGGTAGCCGTGTCAGCCACGTCGTCCGCTACCAGGGTGGCAATAACGCGGGTCACACGGTGATCACCCCGGATGGCACGAAGTACGCGCTGCACCTGTTGCCCTCCGGTGTGCTCACGCCGGGCTGCGTACCGGTTATCGCGAATGGCGTCGTGGTAGATCCGAAAGTGCTGCTCAGCGAGATCGACGGACTGGCCGAGGCGGGGGTGTCCTGCGACAACCTGTTGATATCGACGGACGCCCACTTGATCATGCCGCATCACCGCGCGCTCGACCGCGTCGTCGAGCGTTACCTCGGCTCGGCGCGGATTGGCACGACCGGTCGCGGCATCGGCCCGGCCTACGGCGACAAGGTCGGTCGGGTCGGCATCCGCGTCCAGGACCTTCTCGACCCCGGCATTCTGCGCCAGAAGCTAGAACTCGTGCTCCGCGAAAAGAACCAGATCCTGGTGAAGGTCTACAACCGCAAGGCGATCGACATCGACGCGGTGACGACCGAATACCTTGAGTACGCCGAGCGGTTGAAGCCGTACATCGCCGACACCCGGCTCGCTCTGGCTCGCGCCCTGGAGGAGGGCAAGACGGTCCTGCTGGAGGGTGCGCAGGCCACGCTCCTCGACGTCGACCACGGCACATACCCGTTCGTCACCTCGTCCAATCCAACCTCGGGTGGTGCCTGCGTCGGCTCCGGCATACCGCCCACGAAGATCACGCAGGTCATCGGCATCATCAAGGCGTACACGACCCGAGTCGGCGCCGGGCCGTTCCCGACCGAACTCTTCGACGACAACGGCGCACACCTGCTCAAGGTCGGCCAGGAGTACGGCACGACGACGGGACGCGAACGGCGCTGCGGTTGGTTCGATGCGCTCGTCGCCCGGTATTCGGTGCGGGTCAACGGCATCACCGACCTTGTGGTGACGAAACTGGACGTACTGAGCGGCCTCGCCAAGGTGCCGATCTGCGTCGGCTACGAGGTCGACGGCGTGCGCTACGACGAGCTGCCGATGACGCAGACCGCGTTCCACCACGCGACGCCCATCTTCGAAGAGATGGACGGCTGGTGGGAGGACATCTCGAAGGCACGCGAGCCGGAGGATCTGCCCGACAACGCGCGTCGCTACGTCGACCGGATCGAGGAGTTGTCCGGCGCGCAGGTGAGCGTCGTCGGAGTCGGCCCCGGTCGGGACGAGAACGTCATCCGGCACGAACTCATCTAGCGCCGTCGCGGATTGTCCGGGGCCGACCACGCCGCCGCGGTTGCAAATGTACAAATGTTGGAAAGCCGCGCTCCGATTCGGCGTGGCAAGTTCCGTACAGTTTCGCGCGCGATCTTGGGACGGGCGGACCGGAACATACGAACAGGCCGCCCGTGGCGATGTGCCCCGGACGGCCCGTTCGGTCGGACTAACGTCGATCGGACTAACGTCGATCGGACTAACAGCGCGCTACGGCAGGATCTTCTCCAGCAGGAGCAGGCCCGGACCGTTCGGCGTGCCAAGACCGGTCGTGTCGTCGTAACCCTTCGTGGCCTTGAGTGACGTGTCCATGGCCATGGTCAACAGCGACCGACCGGACACGGTCATCAATGCCAACGGTGTGCTCGGGTCCTTGACGTCGCGGAATGCGGCGCCGGTGAGGCCGATCGTGTAGAGCAGCGGGTTGGCGAATCCGATTGGGAAGAACCGACCCTGGCTCGCCAGCGCCTGAACGCCCGCGAAGATCGGGCAGGCGAGGCTCGTGCCGCCGATCTGCACCGGCCGCCCGTTGAAGAGGATCAGGAAGCCGGTCTCCGGGTCGGCGACCGCACCGACGTCCGGGACCACCCGCATCGGGCCGCCACCGTTCAACCGCGCGAGGCTGTTCGGCACGGCCAGCTTTTGGTACGCCGGCTCTTTGAACAGCGCACTTACGCCACCA
>DASQPR010000667.1:0-2138 GCA_035643815.1 Micromonosporaceae bacterium
CAGTTGCGCGTGACGCCGCTGCGGCCACGCGCGGTCGTCGCCGTCAAGACCTTCACGAGTACGTTGATCGCGATTCCGTCGATCATCTCGGTCGGTATCGCCGGCGCGGTCGAACACCACATCCACCTGCCGGTCTCGCACTGGCTGCTGATCCTCGGCGTGATGTGGATCGGAACGGTGCCATTCGCGCTGCTCGGACTCGCCCTCGGCTACGCCCTGTCGCCCAAGGTCGCCTCCACCGCGAGCTTCGTGCTGTTCTTCTCGCTGTCGGTGCTCGGCGGCCTGCTCGTGCCGACCGCTGTGTTCCCCAGCGGTCTGCAACACCTCGCGCGCACATTGCCGAGCAACCGGTACGCCGAACTCGGCTGGCGGGCCGTGGCCGGGCACGCCCCGACCGAACTCTGGCTGTTGGTGCTCGCCGCGTGGGGGCTGCTGTTCGCGATGCTCGCCGCGGTCGCGTACCGGCGGTCGGCGGCGACACGGTAGTCACGGGCCCCGCACTCGGCCGGTGGGTCGTTGCGAACGTGGTCACACTGGCAGGGGCCGGTCCGACGATCGGCGAAATACCGGAGGATGGCAACCATGGCGATTCCACGGGCGGTGAAGGAGCGGGCCACCGGCGTGATCTGGGCCGGAGCCTGGATGTGGCCGCTGATCCCGCCGCTGATCGCGTCGCTGCGCAGCCAGGTGCCGCACGCCGTGTGGGCGAGTGTCGGGCTCATCGCATTCATGGTGCTCTATCTGATCGTCGTGACGAACGCGTTCGACGAGGACCGCCGCCAACGGCGTGGCGGCCTCCCCCGGCTCGATGTTGCGCTGTTGCTGGTGCTCGCAGCCCTCGGCATGACGCTGTTCATCGCCTACCGCGACGAACCGTCCGGCTGGTGGAACATCATGCTCTACATCGCCGTGGTCGGCGTCGCGTTGTTGCCGCTGAGGCTGGCCGCGGCCTGGACGCTCGGCGTCATCGGTGTGACGGTCAGCTGGGCGCTCGTGGCCCGTGGCGCCGACGCACCCGACCTCGGCGGGCTGGCTCAGATCGTCTTCGGGACCCTGATGGCCGGCGCGTTAGTGCAGGTCATCAAGCAGATGCAGCGGTACATCCGGATCCTGCGGGACACGCGCGCCGAGCTCGCGCAGAACGCGGTGGCCCAGGAGCGGCTGCGGTTCGCCCGCGACCTGCACGACCTGCTCGGGCACACGATGTCACTGATCGTGGTGAAGGCCGAGGTCGTACGGCGCCTGGTCGAGCGCGAGCCGGCGCTGGCCGCCGAGGCGGCCGCCGACATCGAAGCGATCGGACGCCGAGCGCTGACCGAGGTGCGCGAGGCGGTCAACGGATATCGAGCGCCGGAGTTCCCGGTCGAATTGGACAGCGTACGGACGGCGTTGGCTAGCGCCGGCATCTCCGTACGGGTCCGCCACGATGGGCCGCCGGTGCCGCCGGCCGCGTCACCGGTGTTCGGCTGGGCGATCCGCGAGGCGGCGACGAACGTGATCCGGCACAGCGGAGCCAAGGCCTGCGAGGTCACAGTGACCGTCGATGCGACGTCCGCGACGCTGGAGATTCGCGACACCGGACGCGGCCACCGGGCCGGGCCCGGATCGGGCGATCGTGCGGCACCTGTCGGCGTTGGGCTGGTCGGTCTGCGCGAGCGGGTGACCGCCGCCGGCGGAACGCTCACCACGGGCAACCCTTCACACGGCGGCTTCCAGGTGGTCGTGACGATGCCGGCCACGGCGACACCGCCGTGCACCGCCGGAGCGGACCCCTCGATGTGGGACGTACACGGCCACGCCGAGCGCAGCGACCGCGAAGCCGCGCAACCGGCGGTGCCGCCGGTCCCCGCTACGGCGAGTGTCGGTCAGCCGTCTGATCCCGACGTGCCCGGCGCAGCGGTCGATAGTGGAACCGGTCCCGTCGCTCCACCGGTCGACGCGCCGAACGTGCCGGCCCAGCCGACGCCGGCGGCCGGTTTGACGGTCGTCGCCGTCCAGGGCAAGTCGTCATGATCCGGGTATTGCTGGCCGAGGACCAGGGCATGATGCGCGGCGCGCTCGCTCTCCTACTCGGCCTCGAGCCGGACATCGAGATCGTCGCCGAGGTCAGCGCCGGCGACGCCGTTGCGCCGGCGGCG
>DASQPR010000668.1:0-2296 GCA_035643815.1 Micromonosporaceae bacterium
CGACGCGAGGTCCGCTTCTGGTGCGAGCCCTGCGCGGTGCCGCCAGGCGGCTGCGATCTGGTCGGCGATCCAGGCCGCCTCGTCCTCGTACGTTTCCAGCAGGGCACAGCGGACGGTCGACGCCCCGAACGGATCGGGCGCGGTCGGTGACGCCACGAGTTCGGCGACCCGATGCCCGGCCGCCCGCAACGGCTGCGAGAGATGGTTCGCGACCGAGAGGATCTCGGGTCGATTGCGCCAGCTCGTCGACAACGTCAACTGTTCGGCCGGGCGGCCGCGGCGATCCAGGAACTCGTCCGGGAACCGATCGAGCGTGCCGGCGCTGGCGCCACGCCAGCCATAGATCGACTGGCACGGATCGCCGACAGCGGTGACCGGATGGCCGCCGCCGAACAGATAGCGCAGCAACGTCACCTGGGCGTGACTCGTGTCCTGGTATTCGTCGAGCAGCACCACGCGGAAGCGGTCGCGTTCGATCGCGCCGACCTCGGGGTGCTGCACTGCGACGGTGGCCGCTCGGAACAGCTGATCACCGAAGTCCATTGCCTCGGCGTCGCGCTTGCGCGCGGTGTATTGCCGCACCAACGGAAGGATCGCCAATCGTGCCTGCTGGACGCTGCGCATCCGGGTCACGTCGGCGTACATCTTGCCGGCCGGCGCGTTGATGTCGGCGGTGAAGCGGCCGGTCCAGGCGGCGAGGTCATCCGGTGTCCGTAGATGCTCGGACAACTCGGCCGCCAGGTGCAGCACCGCGTCGGTGACGGTCGCCGGCGCGTTCTCCACCGCCGACATGTCGCCCGCGTACGCCCGCGTGACCGCATCTGCCAACTGCCAACACGATGCCTCGGTGAGCAGCCGCGTCGTCGGTTCGAACCCGGCCCGCACCCCGTGTTCGGTGACGATCCGGGCCGCGTACGAATGGTAGGTCGCTACCGTCGGCTCGCCCCCGGCCATCGCGACGGTGGCACTGGCGGCGGCGTCGCTCGGGCCCAACCGGCGGGCGAGCTGACCGAGACGTTGCCGGATGCGGCTGCCGAGCTCGCCGGCGGCCTTCCGGGTGAACGTGAGGCCGAGAATCTGCTCCGGCCGGACGTACGCGTTGGCGACCAGCCAGACCACGCGGGCGGCCATCGTCTCGGTCTTGCCGGAACCGGCACCCGCGACGACCAGGATCGGAGCCACCGGAGCGGCGATGATGTCCTGCTGTTCGGGGGTCGGCCGGGTCGGCAGACGCAGCAACTCGGCCAATTCATAGGGCGTATAACGCGGGCCGGCCGTGGCGAGCATGGTCGTAGGCATCATGACGTCTCACCATCGCCGGTAACCTGGCGACCCTTCCCGGTGATCGGGCACGCGTGGCGCACCGGACAGTTGCGGCAGCGAGAATTCGCGATGGCGTGGAACGTCGAGGCGGCCATCGTCCGAGCCGTACGGCGAACCAGCTCCGCGGCCCACGTCGGATCGTCGGCCGCGGCGAGATCAGGCTGCCGTTGCTCCTTCGCGCTGGCCGCAGACGCGCCGAGTTGCACCAGGGCGGCACCGCCGGAGACCGAGCCGACATCGTCGAATGCCCCCGCCTCGACCGCCGCCTGATACGCTGCGAGCTGGCCGTTTTCCGCGATGTCGACGTCGCGCGGCACTGTCTTGCCGGTCTTCAGGTCGATCACCACGAGCCGGCCGGCATCGTCGACCTCCAGGCGGTCGACGCGGCCTCGGATCTGGATGTCGGCGTCGAGCTGCGCGACGAAGTCACGTTCGATCGCCGACAGCCGGCGCGGGTTCGAGCCAAGCCAACCGATCAGCTTGTCGATCATCTTCTCGGCCCGGTCGCGCTCCCGGTCGGCCAGCCAGCGCGCCGAAAGCTCGATCTCGCCGAACCGGCCAACCACGTACGTCACCAGGTCGGCGCGGTCCACCGTGGCGGCATCCTCGGCACGCATCGCCGCATCGTGCACGAGGTTGCCGACATTCTGCTCCGGTGACGGCGCGTCCCGACCACCGTTGCGCTCCAGCAGCCAGCGCAGACTGCACCGATCCACGATCTCCACGGTGGACGGTGTCACCACGATCTGCTCGCCGTCGTCGACGAGCGGCCGGCTGTCGGAGAGATCGGCCAGGCCCCACCACTGCGATGGATCCGCGCCCGGAACACCGGCGTCGGCCAGCCGCCGCAGCTGGACGGCGGCCGCCTCGCGCCGGCCGCGCGGCGAGTGCGGGTCGGTCAGCGCCACCCGAAGCTCGGCGACCAGCGCGCTCAACGTCAGCGCCCGGGGCAGGCGGGTGGCCGCGATGTCCT
>DASQPR010000669.1:0-2892 GCA_035643815.1 Micromonosporaceae bacterium
TGGCGGTGGCGGCAGCGGGCCGATATGCCGGTGCGGTCAACCTCCAGTCAAGCTTCAGCCTGCTCGACCGCGCTGCAGCCGCGGACGCCTTCGCCATCTGCGGCCGGCATGGCGTCGCATTCAGCGCGTTCAGCCCGCTCGCCGGCGGCTGGCTGACCGGAAAGTACCGGGCCGGTTTGCCGTATCCGACCGGGTCACGGATGACGCTGCGCCCGGAGCCGTACGCCTCGTTCACCTCCGGTTCGACGTACCAGATGATCGAAGAACTGGCGCGAATGGCCCTGGCGCGCGGTCTATCGTTGCCCACGATGGCGCTGGCGTGGGTCATTAACGACCCAGGCGTGACCGCGGCGATCATCGGGCCCCGCACGCCGGATCAGATGGCGGCGGCATGTGATGCGATCGATGTGACGATGGATCCGGGCGAGCACGCCGCGCTCGCGGATGTGGCCGACCGGCACGACATGAGCAGGCCAGCGTGAGCGTTAGGAGCCCGGGATGAGCGACACATTCGTCATCGTCGGCGGTGGACTCGCCGGTGCGAAGGCAGCGGAAACGCTGCGCGCCGAGGGGTTTGCCGGCCGGATCGTGTTGATCGGCGACGAGACCGAACGGCCCTACGAGCGGCCGCCGCTGTCCAAGGAGTATCTGCTCGGCACGGGCGCTCGCGACAAAGCATTCGTGCACGACGGCGGTTGGTACGCCGAAAAAGACATCGAGCTGCTGCTCGGCGTCCGGGTCACGGCGCTGAACGCGGCGAAGCGCACGCTGACGCTCGACGGCTTCGAGCCGCTTGCCTACGACAAGATGTTGCTCGCGACCGGTGCCCGCCCACGCCGGCTCCACATCCCCGGCAACGACCACACCGGCGTGCGATACCTGCGCACGCTGCCGGACGCGGACAACCTGCTCGCCTCATTGACCGAGGGCACGCGCGTCGTGGTGATCGGCGCCGGCTGGATCGGTCTCGAGACCACCGCGGCCGCTCGCAAGCACGGGGCGCACGCGACCGTGATCGAAACCGAGGCGTTGCCGCTGCAGCGAGTGCTCGGGGACGAGGTCGCGACGATCTTCGCGAACCTGCACCGGGCGCACGAGGTGGATCTGCGACTGTCGTCGGGCATCGCGGAATTCCTTGGCGCCGGCGGCGCGCTTCGCGGCGTCAAGCTGGCCGACGGCACCGAAATCCCGGCCGACGTCGCGATCGTCGGCATCGGCGTCCTGCCTAACGTTGAGCTCGCGGCGGCCGCCGGCCTGGACGTGGACAACGGCGTCGTGACCGATGCGTCACTGCGTACGTCGGATGCGGCGATCTATGCGTGCGGAGACGTCGCGAACTCGCACAATCCGCTGGTCGGCTCACGTATCCGCGTCGAACACTGGGCCAATGCGCTCAACGGCGGCCCGGCGGCCGCCAAAGCGATGCTGGGCCAGGACATGACGTACGACCGGGTGCCGTACTTCTTCTCCGATCAGTACGACCTCGGCATGGAGTATTCGGGGTACGTCGAGCCCGGCGGCTATGACCAGGTCGTGTTCCGTGGCTCGACCGACTTCGTTGACGGTAAGGCGCCGGAGTTCGTGGCGTTCTGGGTCGCGGGTGGTCGGGTGCTCGCCGGCATGAATGTCAACGTGTGGGACGTACAAGGCGACATCCAGAAACTCGTCCGAGCCGGGTACACCGGTCACACGGTCGATCTGGGCCGTCTCGCCGACGCCACCGTGCCACTCGGCGACCTGCTGAGCTAGCACGGCGGCGCGTGGCGGGCGCGCAGTCAGCAATCCGCCACCGTGGTTCACGCGACTTTCATCTGTTCATCGCCGAAGTCGGCGATGAGCTTGAGCGTGCCTCCGAGGGCTGCTATGTATCGCGTGAGCACGTCTTGCGTGGACACGTCGCCCGCCTCTATTTGAGATACACGCGCCGTGGACACGCCCATGCGATCAGCGACCTGCTTCTGTGTGAGGCCGCGGCGCGCCCGCATTTCGGCCAACCGCCAACCCCGCGCCTCGTCGAGCATGCGCGCGATCGCGGAGTCGAACACCTCCCGACTGCCGGCAGAATCGACCGCCCTGTCGAGGTCGCTCGTCTCGCGCCAGCGTCGTACGCCGCTCATGATTCGATCTCCGTTTCGCGCTCTCGCACATACATCTCATAAAGCCGTTCCGCTTGCGGCACTGCCTTGCGATACCACTCGTTCCATCGCCCAGCCTTGTCGCCTGCGATCAGCAACACGGCGGATCGCTACGGGTCAAAGACGAACAGGATCCGGACTTCGGAGCGGCCCGTAGAGGGCGGCCGAAAGGCTTCCACCTGAGAGGTTAGGAGGATCTCCAAACCATGGGGCATCTCCCGATATGAACTTAAGCATAGGCTTAACCTGCCGGAGGCGTCGAGACGCCCCCGAAATCATGCGACTTCCGTACGACGTCGAAGCCGGAGCGCCCGTGGCCCGGCCGGTTCAGGACAGTGCCGAGCCGAACGTGTCGCAGGCCTTCGGGTCGCCAGTGGAATAGCCGGTGGTAAGCCAGCGCTCGCGTTGGGCCGACGATCCGTGGGTGAATGCCGACTCGTCGACCCGCCCACCCATCTTCTTCTGGATGGCGTCGTCACCGACGGCACCGGCGGCGGTGACCGCGTCCTGGATGTCCTGCGAGGTGATGCTCGTGAAGATCGGCGTGCCGTGGGTGTCGGTGGTTGATTCGGCGTGTTTGGCCCAGACGCCCGCGTAGCAGTCGGCCTGCAACTCAAGCATCACCGAAAGCTTGTTGGCGTTGCCCGGATCGCGTTGCTGCACCCGTCGCATCGCCGCCTCGGTGCCGACGATGTCCTGGATGTGGTGGCCGTACTCGTGCGCCAACACGTAGGGCTGCGCGAATTCGCCCTTCGCA
>DASQPR010000670.1:0-2383 GCA_035643815.1 Micromonosporaceae bacterium
CATCGGCTCGGCGCTCAAGCATCTGCCTGGCAAGGTGCCCGGCCTCTGGCGAGCGCTGTCCGGTCAGCCACGTGACCCGAACGGGCCGATCAGCGTCGTCGGCGCGAGCGAACTCGGCGGCCAGACCGTCGCGCTCGGCCAATGGGGCGTGTTCCTGCTGCTCGCTGCCGCACTGAACTTCTTCGTCGGCGTGCTGAACCTCTTCCCGCTCTTGCCGCTGGACGGCGGACACATCGCCATCGCCTGGTACGAGAAGGTCCGATCGTGGCTCGCCCGGAAGCGCCGGCGACCCGAACCGGCTCGAGTGAACTACTACAAGCTGGTGCCGATCACGAACGCCGTTATCGTGGTCCTTGGAGCTTTCTCGCTGCTCACGATCCTGGCCGACATCATCAACCCGATCAACATCTTGCAGTGAGGGTGATCTTGTTTTGACAGCTATCAACCTCGGTATGCCGGCCGCCCCGCCGGCGCCCCTCGCCCCGCGCCGGCAGAGCCGCCAGATCATGGTCGGCTCTGTCCCGGTCGGCGGCGGCGCCCCCGTCTCCGTCCAGTCGATGACGACGACACTGACGTCGGACGTCAACGCGACGCTCCAGCAGATCGCGGAGCTGACCGCTTCCGGCTGCCAGATCGTCCGGGTCGCCGTACCGTCACAGGACGACGCGGATGCGTTGCCGGCGATCGCGCGCAAGTCCCAGATCCCGGTGATCGCCGACATCCACTTCCAGCCGAAGTACGTGTTCGCCGCGATAGACGCGGGCTGTGCGGCGGTCCGGGTGAATCCCGGCAACATCCGCCAGTTCGACGACAAGGTCGGCGAAATCGCGCGCGCGGCGATGGACGCCGGGATCCCGATCTGGATCGGCGTCAACGCCGGCTCGCTGGACAAGCGGCTGCTGGAGAAGTACGGCAAGGCGACGCCCGAGGCACTGGCCGAGTCGGCGCTGTGGGAATGCTCGCTGTTCGAGGAGCACGGCTTCCGGGACATCAAGATCTCGGTCAAGCACAACGATCCGGTCGTGATGATCAAGGCGTACCGGCTGCTCGCCGAGCGCTGCGAATACCCGCTGCACCTCGGCGTGACCGAGGCTGGCCCGGCGTTCCAGGGCACGATCAAGTCGTCGGTCGCCTTCGGCGCCCTCCTGGCCGAAGGCATCGGCGACACGATCCGCGTGTCGCTGTCCGCGCCGCCGGTCGAAGAAGTCAAGGTGGGTACGGCGATCCTCGAATCGCTCGGCCTCAAGGAGCGTGGCCTCGAGATCGTGTCCTGTCCGTCCTGCGGTCGCGCGCAGGTCGACGTGTACACGCTGGCCGACCAGGTGACGGCCGCGCTCGACGGCTTCCCCGCGCCGCTGCGTGTCGCCGTCATGGGGTGTGTCGTGAATGGACCGGGTGAGGCTCGCGAGGCCGACCTCGGTGTAGCGTCCGGCAACGGCAAGGGACAGATCTTCGTCAAGGGTGAGGTCATCAAGACGGTGCCCGAGTCGCAGATCGTCGAGACTCTGGTCGAGGAGGCTTTGCGCTTGGCCGACGGCATGGGCATCGAATTGCCCGAGGAACTGCGCGGCCTGACCGGCCCGACCGTCACCGTCGGCTAGGCCTGCGCTAAGCGCACCAACGCATGCCGGCCCGGCTTCCTCGATCGAGGAAGCCGGGCCGAGCGTCTGTCACGCCCGCCGCGCGGGATCGCGGACAACTAACGTTGGCGGCGCCTGCTAGCCTTCGGCGCGAATCGCTCGTTCGTCGTGCGGCTGCGCGACGGCGAGTACGGCGCCCGACAGGGGGACGTATGGGGCTGATGGACAAGATCCGCGGCGAGTTCATCGACATCGTCGAGTGGCTCGACGACAGCCGGGACACACTCGTCTGGCGGTTCCCGCGCTACGACAACGAAATCAAGATGGGCGCGCGGCTCGTCGTTCGCGAGTCGCAGGTCGCCGTGTTCGTGAACGAGGGCCAGCTTGCCGACGTCTTCACGCCGGGCACGTACGAGTTGGAGACGCAGAACCTGCCGATTCTGTCGACGTTGAAGGGCTGGAAGTACGGCTTCCACTCGCCGTTCAAGGCCGAGGTCTATTTCGTGTCGACGCGCTTGTTCACGGACATGAAGTGGGGCACGCAGAACCCGGTCATCGTCCGGGATCCGGAGTTCGGCATGGTCCGGTTGCGGGCCTTCGGGGCGTACGCGGCCCAGGTCGTCGATCCCCGTACGCTCGTGACGAAGGTCGCCGGCACCGATCCGCAGTTCCGGACCGAGGAGATCGGCGAGTATCTGCGCCAGACGATCGTCGGCCGTCTCGGATCCGTGCTCGGGTCGTCCGGTATCTCGGTCGCCGACCTCGCCGCGTCGCAGGTGTCGCTCGCGGTCACCCTCGCGTCC
>DASQPR010000671.1:0-3470 GCA_035643815.1 Micromonosporaceae bacterium
GGTGCCGCGGCGACGAAGTCGGTCCAGTATGTCTCGCGTGGTGCGGCCGCGATGTCGAAGCCGTGCGCTCCGACCCAGGCCTCGGAATCGTCGTACACCGCGCCGAGGCCACCCGACATGACGATCGCCTTGGTGACCCGCGCGTACGCCTCGCGGTGGGCCGGGATCGTCCGGGTCGCCACGCCGGCCGGCTCGGTGGATACCGGCGTGCATACCTCGACCGGGACCTCGCCTTCGTTCGGATTCCCTTCGTAGATCACGATGAACACCGGTTCGTCCGGCCCGGCCGTGCGATCCAGGAAGGGCGACTTGCCGGTGCCGATGCTGGCATCGCCGGCCGCTTGCAGCACACGCGCCATCGCATCCGGAAGCCACGCCTCCAGAGCCGCCTGATCGACCATGCGTTGCTCGATCACGACGAGCTGCTCCGGCACGTCTCGGACCTTGATCTCCACGTACCCCATCCTTTCGCCTGCGCCGACCGGTGCGGCGGCGACCCGCACTCAACGCTGCGGTCCGCCCCTGGGGCGGACTCAATGCCAGATCATATTAGAACGGGCGTACGAACGTGGTGTACGCTGGCGTGATGGCCGCCGATTTCCAGGGATCCCTCCTCGAATTCGTCGACGTCGACGCCGCTGCGGATATCGAGCCGCAGCCCTTCGGCGACGGACCGGAGCGCACGCTGCTCGACCACGGCGCGTGGATCGACGTGTTCCGTGGCTGGATGCGTGGTGCCGACCCGCTGTTCGAGCATCTGGCCGATGCGGTTCCGTGGCAGGCCGAGCGCCGTCAGATGTATGAGCGCGTCGTTGACGTGCCGAGGTTGCTGTGTTTCTACGACGACGGTGACGAGCTGCCGCATCCGGCGTTGGTGGCGGCGAAGGCCGCGCTCAACCGGCACTACCGACCGGAGCTGGGCGAGCCGTTTTGCACCGCCGGTCTCTGCTACTACCGTGACGGTCGCGACAGCGTCGCGTGGCACGGCGACCGGATCGGGCGGGGCCGCCAGGAAGACACGATGGTCGCGATCGTGTCCGTCGGCGCGCCGCGCGCACTGCAGCTCCGCCCGCGCTTCGGCGCTGGCGAGACCCGGCGGTACGAGCTGGGCCATGGCGACCTGATCGTGATGGGTGGCAGCTGCCAGCGCACCTGGGATCACGCCGTGCCGAAGACCGCCCGGCCGGCCGGCCCCCGCATCAGCATCCAGTTTCGCCCCACCGGGGTTCGGTGAGGGAACGCCACGGTGTGAAGGCTGCGGCCCGCAACCGGTCGGCGCCGGTTAGTGATTGACTGTCACGAGGTCGATGAGGTGCCGCGAGGTTTGCGAAGGGGCGAGACGTGACGGTCCGGCGGATCGGCTTGGTGGTGCACGGCGGCCGGCAGGCTGCCTTGGACGCCGGGGCGCGCGTGCGCCGATGGGCAACCGATCACGGCATCCCAACGGCGGACATCGACGTCTGGGACGACGACAACGGGCGGCTCAGTGCGCGCGCGGAGGCGGAGAAGGCCGGTCATCCGGACCTCATTGTCACCGTCGGCGGGGATGGAACGTTCTTACGCGGTGCTCGGGTCGCGGCGCCGATCGGCGCGCTCGTCCTGGGCGTTAACGTCGGCCGGGTCGGCTTCCTGACCGAGGTCGCCGTCGACGATCTTGACGACGCGCTGGAGGCGGTCGGCAATCACGCGATCCAGGTCGACGCGCGGATGATGTTGACAATGCGTGCATCGCGGCCGCTGGAGATTCCCGAGGGCATGGCGGCCCTGCTGCACTACGGGCGTGGTCCGGCACTGCCGCCGCCGCCGGTGCGCGCCGGCTCCGCCGCCGAGGTCGGCTGGGGCGTGGCGCTGGACATCCTCGCCCTCAACGACATCGTGTTCGAGAAGCTGGCTCGCGATCGGCAGGCCAGCGTCGCCGTCTACGTCGACTCGCACCTGTTCGCGTCGTATTCGGCCGACGGGCTCATCGTCTCCTCGCCGACCGGGTCGACGGCCTACAGCTTCGCCGCTGGTGGGCCGATCCTGTCGCCCAAGCTGGACGCGCTCGTGTTCACGCCGGTCGCACCGCACATGGTGTTCAACCGCAGCCTCGTGCTCTCCGTCGAGCAGCGCGTCGCGGTCCGTGTCCTCAAGCATTCCGGCCAGGTCGCGGTCAGCGTCGACGGTCAGCTGCGAGGCGTCCTGGACCCCGGGGACTGGGTCTCGGTGTACGCCGGGCCGAAGCGGGCCCGACTCGTCCGGATGGGCGATGCCTCCTTCCTCGACCGCGTACGGAACCGGTTCGGACTGGTCGATGCGGGCGCGGCCCTCGCCGACGGCGACGCGCCCGCGATCTACCAGCCGGCCGAGCCGCTGCCGGAGGATCTCGCACATCCCGGCCCCCACGACGACCCGCCAGCCTGAGTGTCCGATTCGGCGGCAAGTCGGCGATTGCTCCGTCCGATTCGGCGGCCCCGCCGGATACTGGGCGAGGTGGCGCGCGGCCGGGCGGCCGCGTGAGCCGGTGCCGGGCCACCCGATTGCGAGGAGCGACAATGGTTGACGCAGATGTGACCGCGGCCCGGCAAGCGCTGCACGGTGTGGCCGAGCTGGTCGTCGCCGGCCCGCAATACCGTCGGTCCGGCACGATTCGGATGCGTGTGATTCCGGGCGGCTTCGGATCGATCGCCGAGCCGGACGTCCGCGTGGACGGCGCCTATCTCGTGGCCGGCGGCGTACGGGTGCCTCTCGTCAACACCACCATCGCCGATCTCGCGACCGCCGCCGGCGTGCACGTCGGCGCGCCGGCCGGGCTGTACGAAGACGGCAGCGGCGCCGACCCGGGCGACGAGGTCGACGTCGACGCCGCGGCCGCCGCGTATCTGGCCAACTGCCTGGCGCTTGGCGACGCGGCGCTACGACGGGTCGAGCCGGCCGAAACCCCGGTGCTGTGGCCGGAACACTTCGACCTCGGCATCACCGCCGGAGAGATCAACTTCGGCGTGTCGCTCGGTGACAGTTGGCTCGGCGAGCCGTACGCGTACGTCGCCCCATGGCAACCGCGGTCCGGAGAGTTCTGGACCACCGGCCCGTTCGGCGCCGCGGTGCCACTCCGCGAGCGCGGCGACGTGGATTCCCTGGTGGCCTTCTTTTTCGAGGGAGCCGAACGCGCGCAACTC
This sequence comes from Micromonosporaceae bacterium, assembly GCA_035643815.1. Classification (GTDB taxonomy): domain Bacteria; phylum Actinomycetota; class Actinomycetes; order Mycobacteriales; family Micromonosporaceae; genus DASQPR01. Next base: position 3,159 of record DASQPR010000671.1, read on the forward strand.
GATCCGGTCGCGACTCTGTAGCCGGAACGCCCGCGCCCCCGCGACCGGCGAGCCGCGACTGGGACCGAGACGTGCGCTAGAGCACATGCCCGGCGATACGGATCGAACCCTGGTGCGACATAGCCTTCTTCACGGAGCCGATCGGCCGCGAGGCGCTGGGGGAGACCCGTGAAGATTTCCGTACTGGACCTGATGACCGTACGCACCGGGCAGACGACCGCCGACGCGCTTGCGGCCTCGCTGTCGCTCGTCCGGCGCGCCGACGATCTCGGGTACCACCGCTACTGGGTGGCCGAGCATCACAACATGCCG
>DASQPR010000672.1:0-4047 GCA_035643815.1 Micromonosporaceae bacterium
CGGGCCACACGACCTCATTAAGTACGCATCGGCGGGCGCTGACGCCGTGCTCGTCGGTGAGGGTCTCGTGACGCAGAAGAGCCCGCGCGACGCGGTCGCCGAGCTGGTGACGGCCGGCAGCCACCCGGCGACGCCGAGGCCGGGCCGATGACCGCGCCGACCTCGACCAAGCATGGTGCGGCCGCGTTCGCCTCGGCGGCCGGCCTGGTGCCCGGCCCGGACGGACACTTTGGTCGGTTCGGTGGGCGGTTCGTCCCGGAGGCGTTGATCAAGGCGCTCGACGAGTTGGACTCCGTATATCGCCACGCGATGGCCGACGAGGCATTCCAGGTGGAGTTCGACCGGCTGCTGCGTGACTACGCCGGTGTGCCCAGCAAGCTCTACGACGCGACACGGCTGTCGGCCGAGGTCGGCGCCGGAGCACGCTTCCTGCTCAAGCGGGAAGATCTGAATCACACCGGCGCCCACAAGATCCGCAATGTGCTCGGCCAGGCACTGATCACCGAGCGGATGGGCAAGAGGCGCATCATCGCCGAGACCGGAGCGGGTCAGCACGGCGTCGCGAGCGCCACCGCCGCCGCCCTGTTCGGCTTCGAATGCGTCGTCTACATGGGCGAAGAGGACACTCGCCGGCAGGCGCTGAACGTCGCCCGGATGGAGATGCTGGGCGCCACCGTCGTGCCGGTCACGCACGGCTCGAAGACGCTCAAGGACGCGATGAACGAGGCGTTGCGCGACTGGGTGGCCAATGTCGAGAGCACGCATTACCTCCTGGGTACGGCGGCCGGACCGCACCCGTTCCCGGCCATGGTCCGGGATTTCGTACGCGGCATCGGGGTGGAGGCCCGGGCGCAGTGCCTCGACCTCACCGGTGCGCTTCCAGATGCCGTGTGTGCGTGCGTGGGTGGCGGATCCAACGCAATCGGCATCTTCCACGCCTTCATCCCGGACTCCTCGGTCGGGCTCTACGGCTTCGAGGCCGGCGGCGATGGCGTCGAAACCGGGCGGCACGCGGCCGCGATCTCGGGCGGTGGCGTCGGCGTGCTGCACGGCACACGCAGCTTCGTGCTGCAGAACGAGGATGGGCAGACGATCGAGTCGCACTCCATCTCGGCTGGTCTGGACTATCCGGGCGTCGGCCCCGAGCACGCCTGGTTGGCCGACGTCGGACGAGCCGACTACCAGTCGGTGACCGACCGCGAGGCGATGGACGCGTTCGCGCTGCTGTGCCGGACCGAAGGCATCATCCCGGCGATCGAGAGCGCGCATGCGCTCGCCGGAGCGATCCGCATCGCGCCGAAGCTCGGTCCGGACGCGACGATCATCGTCAACCTGTCCGGCCGCGGCGACAAGGACGTGACGACGGCCGGCAAGTGGTTTGGCATCCTCGACGACGAGGCGCCGCCGCAGTGACCGCCACCAGCGCGTCCGGCCTGACCGCCACCAGCGCCCCGGGCTTGGCCGGCGCCGGCCTTCCGGCGGGCGCGACCGAGCCGAAGAGCCGTCTGCAGGTCTTGTTCGACACGGCGAAGGCCGAGGACCGTGGCGTCCTGGTCGGCTGCATGCCGGCCGGGTTTCCGACCGTCGACCGTGGCATTGAGTCGATGCGGACCATGGTCGACGCCGGCGCGGACATCATCGAGGTCGAGCTCGCCTACTCCGACCCGGTGATGGATGGCCCGGTCATCCAGCGCGCCAGCGAGATCGCCTTGTCCGGCGGCGTACGGACGGCCGACATGATGCGATCTGTCGAGGCGGTCGCGTCGGCCGGCGCGACAGTGATCCTGATGACCTATTGGGCGCCGATCGAGCGCTACGGCGTTGCTCGCTTCGCCCGCGACTTCGCGGCCGCCGGCGGCGCCGGGCTCGTTACGCCCGATCTGATCCCGGACGAGGCGGCCGAATGGATCGCGGCGTCCGACGAACATCATCTCGACCGCATTTTCCTGGTCGCACCGTCGTCGACCGACACACGCATCGCCAGCACCGTGGAGGCGTGCCGCGGCTTCGTGTACGCGACCAGCGTGATGGGGGTGACCGGCGCCCGCGAACAGACCTCCGACGCGGCACCGGCACTGGTCGAGCGGGTCCGGTCGGCCGGCACGATCCCGGTCGGCGTTGGGCTGGGCGTTCGCGACGGGAGTCAGGCGGCCGCGGTCGCGGGCTACGCCGATGCCGTGATCGTCGGGAGCGCCCTGGTGTCATGCGTCCTCGACCATCTCGACGACGCGGCGGCCGGTCGGGACGCGCTGACGCGGCTTACCGGGGACCTGGCCGAAGGCGTACGCCGCCGGTAGACCCATGCTCGGACCGGAGCCAAGATCCGTGATCTAGCAGCGCCAGGAGCCTCTCGCGTCCATGATCAGATATCTGACGCTTCAAGGTCACGGATCATGGCGGGTGCGCGCAACCAGCCATCGAGGCCACGGGTCAGGGACTGCGAGGCGACGGCCAGCTAGGGCGTGACGACGGCCGAGAACGCCCCCACCGAGGCGGCCACCGCATCCTGCTCGTCGTCGCTGTCGCCGATTGCATCCGGAATATCCGGTTCGGCGTCGCGTTCGACGACGCGCAGCATGCCGGCCCGCCCGGCGCTCGCATCCGCCACCGCCGCCCGACTGACCGGGGTCATCGGCGCCGGGAGATCGTCGACGTCGTGCCAGCACAGTCGCGAAATGCGGCTGGGAGAGTTCACCGTGACCTCGCCGTCGAGCTTCGCCCGGAAGACGTGCACGAGAACGTCGGGAAGATGATCTTCAACCGAACCGTTCGTACCGGTCAGGTTGTAGAGGCCGACAAGATCGACAAGTGTGATCTCGGCGCCCATCTCCTCGCAGATTTCCCGGACCGCGGCGTGCAGCGGAGACTCGCCTCGGTGGATCTTGCCCCCGGGCAGTCCCCACCAACGATGTCCCTGGCTTTGCTGGCACATGAGCACACGGCCGGCCGGATCAGTGATGACGGCCGCCACGGCCGTCGTGAACTGGCTCATGACGAAAGCCTAGAACCGGACAGCGGGTGAAGCCACCCGCACGTTCGGATCCCATCAGCGGTAACCTTTCGCGCGTGAACCTCGCTAGCATCCCGAGCCCCAGCACCTCCGTGTGGCATCTGGGATTTCTGCCGCTCCGTGCATACGCGGTGTGCATCGTGCTGGGCATCATCGCCGCCGGCTACATCACCGAGCGGCGCATGCGCGCGCGGGGTGCGGCTCCGTACGCGATCCTCGACATCTCGGTGTGGGCCGTCCCGTGCGGGATTATCGGGGCGCGGATCTATCACGTCATCACGTCGCCGCAGCTTTACTTCGGCAAGGGCGGCAACCCGGTCGGCGTCTTCTACATCTGGCAAGGCGGCCTCGGCATCTGGGGTGCGGTGGCCGGCGGGGCGTTCGGAGCCTGGGTGGCCGCGCGACGACTGGGGATCCCACTGTCGTTCATCGCGGACGCACTCGCGCCCGGGCTCCCCGTCGCGCAGGCGATCGGCCGGTTCGGCAACTATTTCAACAACGAGCTGTACGGTCGCCGCACGACGCTGCCCTGGGGCCTGCGCGTGCACGCCGAGATGGTTGACGGCAAGGCACTGCCGGTCGAGGGCCACCTCTACCTGCCGGGCCTCTACCACCCGACATTTCTCTACGAGGTGATCTGGGATCTCGGCGTTGCGCTGCTCGTCTATCTCCTCGATCGGAAATTCAAGTTCGGCCGCGGACGGGCCTTCGCGCTCTACGTGATGGCCTATACGGCTGGGCGCGCCTGGATCGAATACCTGCGCATCGACGAGGCGAACCACTTCCTCGGGCTGCGGATCAACGACTGGGTCTCGCTCGTCGTCTTCCTGGGCGCGCTCATCTACTTCGTACGGGTGAAAGGTCCGCGGTTGATCTTGGCCCCGTCGGGTGACGAGGCCGGGCCGACCGCGGTTGATGCGGAGCCAGCGGTCGAGGCGGCCGATGGTGACGCGCCGGACAACGGCGCGGACGCGGGCGATGACAACGCGACCGGCGCGGGTCCGCCGAGTGCACGCGGTAAACCGGCCGGCGCCGGT
>DASQPR010000673.1:0-4439 GCA_035643815.1 Micromonosporaceae bacterium
CGGTGGCGGTCTCGCCTCCGGTGTGGCCACCGCGATCAAAGCGATCAAACCCGATGTGCGGGTGTACGGCGTGGAGCCGGAGTTCGCGGCCGAGACGTTGCAGAGTGTGCGCGAGGGCCGACTGGTCACGTGGCCGAGCGAGCTGACCTACCGTACGGTCGCCGACGGGGTGCGTACGCCACCGTCGGAGTTGACATTCGCGCACATCCGCGAGCGGCTGGACGGCATCGTGACGGTGACCGAAGAGCAGATCGAGGCCACGGTTGGCCTCCTGGCGCGCGAGGCGAATCTGGTGGCCGAACCGAGCGGTGCGGTGGCACCGGCGGCGTACCTGTTCGCCGGCGACCAGTTGCCCACCGGCCGAACGGTGGCCGTGATCTCGGGTGGGAATCTCGACCCGGCCTACCTGGCCAGCTTGATCACCCGCGACGCCTGAGCCCGCGTCACCGCGACGCCTGAGCCCGCGCCACAACGATTACAGCCGTACGCCGCGCAGCGAGGCATCGACCAATTCGATCGTGTGCCGTACTCGGATTGGTGACCCTAGCTTCCGCAGCGACGCTTCGATCTGTAGCAGGCATCCCGGGTTGCCGGCGGCGACCATCGACGCGCCGGTCGCCATGATCGCGTGGGCCTTACGCTCGCCCAGCTCGGCGGCGGTCTCGGGCTGCGTCAAGTTGTACGTGCCGGCCGATCCGCAGCACCGGCCACCGTCGGCGAGGTCGACAACGCGCAGGTCGGGGATATCGGCGAGCAACTTCCGCGGCTCAGCGCTGATGCCTTGACCGTTCGCCAGGTGGCACGCGTCGTGATAAGCGACGGTCATCGGCAACGCGTCTCGTTCCGCCTCCGGCCCCAGCTCAACGAGGAATTCGGTGATGTCCCTGACCTTGTCTGCCAGCCGCGCCGCAGCGTCGGCCCACTTCGGATCGTCGGCCAGCAACCGGGCGTACCCCTTCATGGCGGAACCGCAACCGGCGACATCGGTGACGACAATGTCCACCCCAGCGCGGGTGAAGGCCGCGACCACCCGCCGGGCCAGCCGGCGCGCCTGAGCCGCATGGCCGGCGTGCATCGACAGCGCGCCGCAACAGCCCTGCCCGCGCGGGACGGCGACGTCGCAGCCTTCCATCGCGAGCACACGGGCCGTGGCCGCGCTGACGTGCCGGAAGAACACCGACTGGGCGCAGCCCGTCAGCAACCCGACGACCGCCCGTCGCGGGCCGCGGGCCGGAATCCGGCGCGGCAACTGGCGTGCCGGCGGTTGGTCGCCACTGGTCGGCGCGAGGTCCGAGGCTGCTTCGAACAACGGATCGACCTTGGCGAGCGCGGGGACCAACCGCAGCGGCAGCGTCGAGGCCGACAACCTCCGGGGGTACGGCAACACTTGGAACAGCGCCTTCCGGGCGATCCGCTCTCGAAGCGGCCGGGCGTCCACGACGAGTTCGCGACCCGCCTCGATGATCGGCTCATATTGGACACCGGACGGGCACGCCGGCACGCAGGCGAGGCAGCCGAGACACGTGTCGATCGGATCGACGATCTCGTCCGGCGTCGCATTGCCGTCGAGCAACTGGCGCAGCAGATGGATCCGACCGCGCGGCGAGTGCGCCTCCTCGCCGGTGAGCTGATACGTCGGGCACGACGGCAGACAGAAGCCACAGTGCACGCATGCGTCGGTGAGATCCCGAAGCGAGTCGGTCATCGGTGCCTCCTGCCTGTATCGGTGGATGCGGACGGCTAGATACCGCCGACGAATCGGCCCGGTGCCAGGCGGTCGTTCGGATCGAACTGATGCTTCACCGAACGCATGAGATCGAGCCCTCCGACATAGCCCCACATGTCGACGGCGTCGCGGATCGGGGCCGGCGCATCGAGCACGACGCAGGATCCGCCGCGGGCGATCATCGTGGTGCGCAAGGCCGCTACGACATCGGCAATCTGCCCGACGTGTCGCTTCGTTGTCCGGAGGCGGCCGGACTCCGTGGCGCGGCCGCTGAAGGTCGGTGCCCCCGGCAACGACGCGTAGCACACGCCGACCCCGGCACTTCCGCGTACGGAGACGGGAAAGCCGGCCGCATCGCGCAGCGCGTACAGGGCCGCGTAGAGGTCCGCAATCGGCGTTGCGATCTTCAGGGCGACGTCGCCCCGCTCGAACGGATATCGGCCCCACCATTCGGGCGGCCGGGTCGATGTGGTCGCACCGCCGCGCATCAGCAGCGACACGTCGGCCGCCCGCGATTTCACGCCGGCCGTGGAGCCTTCGAGAAGCACGGCCACCGTTCCGGTGGTGGTGATCCGACCCGGCCGGAGCGTACGGCCCGGGTCGACGGTGTGCTCACCGCGGCCGTTCGGGTCGCCCCGCCGGGTTGGGTCGAGACGCGCGGTCGGCCTCTCGGCGAGGCTGCCGCCGGGCATCGAGCGACGCCCCGGCGTCGGCCGTGATACCACCGGTGGCGCGATGCCCGGGTTGATGATCGGCAGATCGAGTTCGATCGCGGCCGGCGCAAGTCCACTGCCCAGCAGCGCGATCACGAGATCGTGCGCCTCCATCGGGCTGTGCACCGGACGGGTGACGAAGGCTCGCGCCATCGGTATCGGGTGCACCCGGAAGGTCGCCGACGTGATCAGGGCGAGCGTGCCGTACGAGCCGGTCAACAGCTTGCCGAGGTCGTAGCCGGCCACATTCTTGACGACTCGGCCGCCGGAGTGCGAAATGACCCCGTCGGCCCGGACAAACTCGACGCCGATCAATTGGTCGCGGGGCGTGCCGTAACCGAGCCGCAGCGGCCCGGCCTCGCCGGTCGCCAGCATCCCGCCGATCGTCGCGTCGGCCGAGCCTGGATCCATGGCCAAGCGCTGATTGCGTTTCGCGAGTGTCGCCTGAATGGCCCGCAGCGGCGTACCGGCGCCGACCGTCGCGACGAGATCGTCGGCGTCGTGCCGGTAAACGCCGGCCAGCCGGCCCATGTCGACCAGCACGTCCACTCGTCGAGGCGGGTTGCCCCAGTCGAGCTTGCCGCCCTCGCCCCGGGCCACGATTGTCAGCTCACGCTCGGAACATACCCGTACGAGTTCCGCCAGGGACGCCGCGTCGCCGGGTGCGGCGACCCACCGTGGCCGCTTGCCGCCGACCATGTCGGCGTGCCCGGCCAGCCGTACGGCCTCGGCTCCGCAAGCACGCGCGAGCATGGCGACGACGCCGTCCGCGGTGGTCGTCATCACCAGACCGCCGGCTCGTCGTCCACCGTGGCGCCGGCGTCCCTCGCGGCGGCGATCGCGTTCGCCAGTGCGGCCGCGGCCGCCGGTCCGCCGCGCGGCTCGCCGCACAGTCGCGGCGTCGGGAAGACCTTGCCCGGGTTGGCCCGCCTGGCCGGATCGAACGCGCACTTGACCAGTTGCATCGTGTCGAGGTCGTCGGCGGTGAACATGTTCGCCATGAAGGCCGCCTTTTCGACGCCGACGCCGTGCTCGCCGGTGATCGATCCGCCGTGCTCGATGCAGAGGTTGAGGATCGCGCCGGACACCTTCTCGGCCGCGTCGAGTGCGCCGGCCTGTGCTCCGTCGTAGAGCACGAGCGGGTGCAGGTTGCCGTCGCCAGCGTGGAAGACGTTGGCCACCCGTACGCCGTGCTGGGCGGCGAGCGCTTCGATCTCGGTGAGTACGGTCGCCAGCGACGTACGCGGCACGACACCGTCCTGGACGATGTAGTCGGGGCTGATCCGGCCGACGGCCGCGAACGCCGACTTGCGTCCGCGCCACAGTGCCGCGCGCTCGGCCGCGTCGACGGCCGTACGGACCTCGAACGCCTTGTTGGCCCGGCAGATCGCGTCGATTGCCGCGTGCTCGGCCGCGACCTCGGCCGCCGGCCCGTCGACCTCGACCACGAGCACCGCGCCGGCGCCGGCGGGATAGCGGCAGTCGACTGCCTTCTCGGCCGCACTGATCGCCAGGGCGTCCATGATCTCGGCCGCGGCCGGGGTCAGGCCGGCCGCGATGATGGCGGCGACGGTGGCACCGGCCGCTTCCATGTCGTCGTACGCGGCGAGCATCGTGACAACGGAGTCGGGGCGACGCAGCAGCCGGACGTAGACCTTCGTCGCGATCCCGAGCGTGCCCTCCGAACCGATGAACACACCGGTGAGGTCATAGCCGGGCGCCTCGGCCGCCTTGCCGGCGCCGATCGTGACGAGCTCGCCGTCCGGCGTACAGATTTCCAGGCCGGTCACATGGTGCACGGTGAAGCCGTATTTGAGACAGTGCGCTCCACCGGAATTCTCCGCGACGTTGCCGCCGATCGAGCAGATTTGCTGACTGGACGGATCGGGCGCGTAATAGAGGCTGTGGCTGGCGACGGCCTGCGTGATCGCGGCGTTGAAGACGCCCGGCTCGACGATCGCGCGCTGGCTCTCCGGATCGATGTCGATCACACGGTTTAG
>DASQPR010000674.1:0-3234 GCA_035643815.1 Micromonosporaceae bacterium
GGTCACATAGACGGCGGCCCGCCGACCGTCGCGCAACCTAAGCTCTCGCGTCGACATCACCAACCGACTCTGGCACCTGCCACCGACAACCAAGTCGTTCGGCAACGATGTTCGCGCCCATGTCGACACGGCATCCGATCAGGTCGGGGTGCTCGCCCCGATGATCCAGTCCTTCCTCGACTGAGAACGGCGGCCGGCAAGACGAGATCCCCACTCGCAGATTGGCATGTCGACGCGGTAAACCGATGTGCCGTCCGGGACGTCGTACGAGCGTGGCACCGAGAGTTGCGGACGTGACGTGGGACGGTTGGCCGATGGTGGCCGCCGACAACGCGACCGGGTGGACCGCCGACGAGGCGGTCGCCCGGTTGTTCGCCGCGCATTACCGCTCGCTCGTCCGGCTGGCCACGCTGCTGCTCGCCGATCGCGGGCGGGCCGAGGAGATCGCCTCGGACGCGTACGTGGAACTGCACCGCCGCTGGCGCCGTCTCGACGACACCGATAAGGCGCTCGCCTACCTGCGTGCAACGGTGGTGAACCGATCCCGATCGGCGCTTCGACACCGCAGGGTCGTGGAGCAGCACGCGGCGACCTCGCGACTCGACGAGACCGTCGCGAGCGCCGAAGCCGGTGCGCTGGCGCGCATCGGTCACGCGGCCATCCTGGCCGAGGTCGCGACACTGCCGACCCGGCAACGCGAAGCACTCGTGCTGCGCTACTACGCCGAACTCTCGGAGGCCGAGATCGCCGAGGCAATGGGCTGCAGTCGCGGTGCCGTCAAGAGTCACACCGCCCGCGGTCTGGCTGCCCTCCGATCTCGGATGGAGCGATGGTCATGACGAACGACCCGGACCGTTCCCGCCTCGCCGATGTCGAGACCGCACTCCGTGATGCGTTCGAGCGTCGGGCCGCCGCCGTCGACATCGCGCCCGATGCCCTCGGTGACATCCGGCGACGGATCGCAGCTCGGCGCCGCTGGTGGCGACTGTCCGCCTTACGTACCCGAGGAGTAGCCATGGTCAGCATGAGCACGGCGGTCGCGGCCAGCGTTGCCGCGATCGCCATCGGCATCGGCAGTTGCTCGCCGGCCACCCCCACCCGTCCCCGGCCCAACATCGCCGGCGGCCCTACCGCTACGGCGACGACACCCACGACGCCGGCGCCGACTACGAAGCCACCGACGACACAACCGTCCACTACCGCGCAGCCATCGACCGCCACTGTCCCGGTCTACTACCTCGGCGCCAACGACAAGCTCTACCGCGAATACCACCCGGCGACGGTCGGCAACGGCGGGACCGCAGCGAAGGTGCGAGCCGCAGTCGCGATGATGCTGGACGGCCGCACGGGCTTCGACCCGGACTATTCGAGCCAATGGCCCGCGAGCGCATCGGTCCGCACCGTGAGCGTTTCCGGCGGTGTAGCGACGGTCGACCTACACGGCGCGACGGTCAACGGTTATGACCCGGCCGGCAACCGCGCCGCGATCCAGCAACTGATCTGGACCGCGACCGCATTCTCCGGTGGGACCGGCGTTCGGTTGCTGTTCGACGGCGTTGCGCGCTCGACCCTCTGGGCGAGCCATCAGCCGGTCGCGGGCATCCTGCACCGCGCCGCGGCGGTCGATGTGCTCGCGCCGGTCTGGGTGATCGACCCGCAGCAGGGCGCGGTCAGCGGCCGGTCGGTCACCGTTCATCTGGCCGGCATCGTCTTCGAAGGGGCCATTCAAATCCGGGTACGGACAACCGCCGGCACCCAGGTGGTCCGCCAACCAGTGCAGCTGACGGTTGGCGCTCCGGCGCAGGGCACGGCGACGGTCACGCTGCATTTGTCGCCTGGCCGCTACACGATCGAGGCGTTCTATCTCCCCATGAACACGTCATGCGACTGCCCGGCCGGCACTGATCAGCACACGTTCACCGTCCGGTGATGCGCTCGCCACGTCGGTCGGCTTTACTCACGCTGGTCGAGTCCACCAAGTGGACCCGGCCAGCGTGCGGCTTTGCGAGCCGGCCGTAGCACGTCAGACTGGCGTGTTGTGAAGACGTTCGAGGATCTGTGGCAGGAGTTGCAGAGCCGGGCCGGCACCCGCCCCGCGGGGTCCGGCACGGTGGCGCTGCTCGACGGGGGCGTGCACGCGATCGGCAAGAAGGTCGTCGAAGAGGCGGCCGAGACCTGGATGGCGGCCGAACATGAGGGCCGCGAACGCGCCGCCGAGGAGATCTCGCAGCTGCTCTACCACGTGCAGGTGTTGATGATCGCCGCCGGAATTGACCTCGAAGACGTCTACCAGCACCTGTGAGGACCCCCGCCATGCTCCGCATCGCCGTGCCGAACAAGGGCACGCTCTCCGCGCCCGCCACCGCCATGCTCGCCGAGGCCGGTTACCGCCAGCGCTCCGACGATCGCGACCTCGTCTGCCGCGATGACGCGAACAGCGTCGAGTTCCTGTACCTCCGACCGCGGGACATCGCCACGTACGTCGCCTCCGGCGATCTCGATCTCGGCATCACCGGACGCGACCTGCTGATCGATTCCGCCGTCGCCGCGGTCGAGGTGCTCGACCTCGACTTCGCTCCGGCCACGTTCCGCTTCGCCGCGACGCCGGGAACGGTGGCGAGCGTCGACGCGCTGGCCGGCCGGCGCGTGGCTACGGCCTACCCGGGCGTGGTCGAGCGTTACTTCGCCGACAACGGGATCGACGCCACGGTCGTACGGCTCGATGGCGCGGTCGAGAACGCGATCCGGCTGGGTGTCGCCGATGTCATCGCCGACGTCGTGGCAACCGGGTCGACGCTGCGACAGGCCGGACTGGAGACGATCGGCAAGCCGATCCTCGAGTCGACCGCGCTGCTGATCGGCCGGGAGGGGGTCGGAGCGACGCCGGGGGTGTCCCAGCTCGTACGGCGCCTCCAAGGCGTTCTCGTCGCCCGGCGCTACGTGATGCTCGCCTACGACGTCCGCGCCGACAACCTCGACAACGCGGTCGCGCTCACGCCAGGTATCGAGTCGCCCACGATCTCGCCGCTCCACCGGGAAGGTTGGGTCGCTGTGCAGGCCATGGTGCTGCGGACCGACGTACATCGGATCATGGACGAGCTGTACGACGTCGGGGCGCGAGCCATCCTCGTGACCGCGCTAGACGCGTGCCGCCTCTGATCCGGCGGTCACAGCGGGGCCGCGGCGGCGTCAACCCGTAGCGGGCAATGCCACCGGCGACGGCTTCCGGACCGC
>DASQPR010000675.1:0-14122 GCA_035643815.1 Micromonosporaceae bacterium
TTCGGCCCGCCGGGCCGCCGCGCCACGTCGCGCGAGTTTCGGCGGATCCGTGTCGAGCACGACAATGCCCGCCACCACGTGTTGCCGGCCCGGATCCCGTAAGAGCGCGCGTTCGCCGACATGCAGGGGGAGTGGCGTGTCTACGCTGAGCCGAGCCGTGTCAGGCCCGAGCGACCGAAGCCGGGTCGGCAGCGCGGCCGAGCCGACATGAAGGACCGGCTGCGACGGCAGCCGGCTCGACACGTTGACCAGTCGGACGTCCATCGACCTAACGTCGGCCCACAGCCCCGGCGCGATCAATGCGTCTCCGCGACGGATCTTCGAGCGCTTGACCCCGCGTAGGTTGACGGCGACCCGCGCGACCGCCGAAGCCGACGTGATCGACTTCTTGAGACTTTCGAGGCTGCGCACGCGAACGGTGTCGCCGGTTGACGACACCGTCAACTCGTCGTCGATCGCGATCCGACCGCTGGCGAGGGTGCCGGTGACGACCGTACCGGCGCCCTGAATGCTGAAGACACGATCCACCCAGAGCCTAGTCGCCGGTGACTCGGGCTGCCGGAGCTGAGCCGTCATGCGCAGCAGTGCAGACCGTAATTCGTCGAGCCCATTGCCCGTGACTGGACTCACGGCGACGGCTTCGATGTCCGCGAGCGAGCTGTCGGCCAGGTAATCGCGGGCTTCTTCGATGGCGAGGTCGGCGTCGCCGAGGTCGCTGCGGGTAACCGCCAGGACGCCATGGCGGACGCCGAGGGCATCCAGCGCGGCGAGGTGCTCAGCGGTCTGTCGGCACCAGCCTTCGTCCGCCGCGACGACGAGGAGCACCGCGGGCACCGGGCCGATGCCGGCGAGCATGTTGGTGATGAACCGCTCATGCCCCGGTACGTCGACGAACGCGATCTGCGTCCCGTCGTCCAGACTCATCCACGCGTAGCCGAGATCGATGGTCATCCCGCGGCGGCGTTCCTCGGCCCACCGATCCGGCTCCATGCCGGTCAACGCGCGGACCAGCGTGGACTTGCCGTGGTCGACGTGTCCGGCCGTGGCAACTACGTGCATGGCGGTGGCGCCTCCTTGCCGCTGCGACCCGACTCGTGCACGGAGACGATGGCCCGGCGTACGGTTTCGTCCTCGACCGACGGAATGCATCTCAGGTCGAGAATGCAGTGCCCGTGCTCCACCCGTGTGACGATCGGTGGCCGCCCGATCCGAAGCTCGACCGCGTACGTCTCCGGGAGCTCGACCGCCCATCCCGGCAGTTCCAGCTCGGGAGCGCCACCGCCGCCGACGACACCAGTCGACGGGATGGTACGGGCGGGTACGCCGTGACGAATCAGTGCAGCAGTCAGGGATTCGGTACGGGCTCGAAGGTCATCCGGATCGGCGTGCAGTGCCCGACTCGTGGGGCTGACCGGACCCGTGAGTGTCGCCTCGAGACCGGCGAGCGTCAGCTTGTCGACCCGAAGCGCCCGGGCCAGCGGATGGCGTCGCAGGGTGTTGACGATGTCCCGGCGCCCGACGATGAGACCGGCCTGCGGGCCGCCCAGAAGCTTGTCGCCGCTCGCGGTCACTATCGTCGCGCCCGATGTGAGCGATGTGGTCGCGTCGGGCTCGTCCGGCAGGAGCGCATTCGGTTGCAACAGGCCGGAGCCGATGTCGGCAACGACCGGGACGCCCAGATCGGCCAGTGCTTGCAACGGCACAGCCGACGTGAACCCCCGTACGGTGAAATTCGATGGGTGGACCTTCAGCACGAAGCCGGTTTCGGGTCCGACCGCGGCTCGGTAGTCGCTCAAGTGAGTGCGATTGGTGGTGCCGACTTCGCGCAGCCGCGCACCGGTGCTCGCGATCAGATCGGGGATGCGGAAGCCGTCGCCGATCTCCACCAACTCGCCCCGGCTGACGACGATTTCCCGGCCCGTGGCAAGCGCCGTCGCCGCCAGGACGAGCGCGGCGGCACCGTTGTTCACCACCAGCGCGTCCTCCGCCGCCGGAACCGCGGCCAGCAAAGCATTCAGAGTCGACCGGCCACGTCGCGCCCGTACGCCGGTGGCAAGGTCGTACTCGACGTCGACGTATCCGGACGCGGCGGCGATCGCGGTCACCGCCGCGGCCGACAGCGCCGCCCGGCCGAGATTCGTGTGCAGGATGACGCCGGTTCCGTTGAGCACCGGGCAAAGGGCGGAAGCAGTGTCGGGTAACGATTCCAGCGCAGCGTCGACCACGTCTTCGGGCGCGATCTCGGCGCGACGGGCGCGCATCTGCGCATCATGGACGGCATGTTTGACGGTCGCGTCGCCAAGCCGTTCGCCGGCCGCGACAAGCCGCGCATCGGCCAGAATCGTGTCGGTGCGCGGGATGCGTCGGCGCGGGTCAAGACCAACCACGGTGTCCGCCCATCACATGAAGTTACGGGTATGAAGCGCCGACACCTCGGCCGCCTCGTCGTCTGGGAACCCGATGTAGGCAAGGCGGCGTCGACGTCCCTCATCCATCGCGCGCTGCAGGTCCTGCACCGCTTGCCAACCCCGGCTTATTGCCGCCGGCTCCCACGAGCCCGCGGCGATCAGGATAAGTGAGTCTAAGACCTGCTTGTTCAGCCCGGCGGTATCGGCGAGCACCGCGTGCCGTCGTTCGACGGCGCTGCGCAACTTGTGCAGGAACGTGGGATCGGTGTGGACCAGGTGTGCGGTGTGAGCGACGCCGAATGCGACGTGACGGGCCTCGTCTCGACCGGCGAGCTGACTGACTTGGGCCGTCACCGGGTCGGGAGCGTAGCGGTTGAGGAATCGCAGCAGATCGAGGAACGTGCCTTCGCCCAGGACGGAGAGCAGGAACGAGGCGAGGGTGAAGTCGTGTTCGTCGAGGAGGCTCTGCAACGACGATCGGCCTCCAACACCCGAGACGCCCAACTCGTCGCGGTGAAGTAGCGCGCGTCGGGTGAAGATCTCCACGTGGCGCGCCTCGTCGGCCACTTGGGTCGCCAACAGCTGCATGACCTCTCGAAAATGCGGGTGCAGTCGCGACAGCAGACGAGCCGGGATGACCAGCGCCGCCTGCTCATTCTCGACGAGGTAGGTCATCACCTGTACGACCGCGTCCTCGACGTCGGTTGGCACCTCGGCCGTTGCCGTCCAATCGACGGCAACGGCCGGATCCCATTGATTCGCCGCGGCGTTCGCGTACAGAGCGGGCGCGATCTCGGCCCATACGAGATCCCGGTCGACCCAGTCCACCGACAGCGGTGGCCCGCCCGCTTCGACCAGCGCACCACGGGCCGCGAGTCCCCAACGCCGGTCGGCGTACGACGCCGGTGCATCGGCCCTGCCGGCGCGGACCGCGCCGGTCCAGCGGTCGGAGCCGGCACTGCCCTTCACGACGACGGGTAACGCATCGCGCTGATCGAGATCATGGCCGTGAGCACGACACCACGCCCGCAGGTGCAGGCGCAGATCGGGGTGACTGCCGAGCACGCCGAGCCGGCCGCCGGTCGGGAGGCCTGCCAGCGCGTGGTTGAGCAGCAGATGCCCGCCGGTGTCGAGGCCCAGGTGCTCAAGGTCGATAGTTGGTCGCACTGATCTGTCCGTCCGCCCGGTAGAACGTCGCCTCGTCCACCGCGGTCTCCAGCGCGGCGTATCCGTCGGTCCGGCCCGGCATCCACTTGGTCAAGCCTTCGAGGTCGAGCAGTGGCCGCGCTTCGGCGTCGCCGTACGACATGCCGTGCAGGAGGTCGGCGAACCGGTCGACGAGTTCACCATCGGCCGCTGGTCCGGCCGTCATGTTGCAGTGGTCGTACGGCCCGGTCTGCGCGATGACGCGGATCGAACCGGTCGGGAACGTACCCTCCTGACCGAACAGCAGCAGGTTGCCGTCGGTCATGCAAGCGGCAGCCACCCCGCCGTCCTGCACCGCGGACGCGGCTCGTCGCTCGCCGCCGATGTGGTCGCCGTGCAGCCCCACGCCGATGTCGAAGTATTCGATCTCGATGTCGACGCAAGGCTGGACGCCCTCCTTACGCAGCAGCGACAACGGCAGCAGGGTTGCCTGCGGAGAATCGCGCGCTCCGACCGCGACGGTCTGGCCACGAAGATCGGCAACGTCCTGGATATGGGAGTCGGCCCGGACGACCACGACCGATGTCAGATCGCGGTCGGTGTCCCGCATTGCCACCGCCCTTACCGCTTGCCCTGCTGCTTCCCCCAGACGCCGGGCTCGTACCCATGCCAATGGGGAATTCCAGGCCACATCGATACGTCCGCTCAGCAGGTCTTCCACCTGACGCTCGTAGTTCGAGTACAACACGAAGTCGAGGTCGAGGCCGCGCGTGCGAAGCCATCGCCGGAAACCGTCCCAGATCGTCACGACCTTCGGGTCGTAAGCGACCGCGCCGAGCAACAGAGTCGGGCTCATTGCGCCGCGCCGTCCAGCAACGGGAGCCCACACAACGCACGGCCGACGAAGTCGAGCAACGCGTCCGTCGTCGGCGCCATCACGCGGGCCGCGCGCGAGTCACGGAAGCGTCGCTCGAGGCCGAGCTCCTTACGGAACGCCGCGCCGCCAGCGGCGGCCATCGCCAGATCCGCGACGAGGGCGGCGCTCTCATCCGCCGCCGCCTTGACCTCGAGCACGAGCAGTTGCGCGTCCGCGCGTGCGTTCTCCACGGCGGATACCGCATCCTCAACCAGAGCACGGGTACGGTCGGTCTGGATCTGCATCGTGGCCAGCTTGGTTCGGGCGGGCACCTGTTGTGCCAACGACTGGTCGAGGTGCTGCAGGCGCGTAGCCGTCAAGTGTTTCGCCGTCTCGGCCGTCACCGCCTGCATCAGGCCGACGCTTGCCGACGCATTGAGCAGGAGGAACCACGGCAGCACGGCAGTCAGCGCGATGTCCAGGCCGGAGCCGTCGGCACCCAACATCGCGGTGCGCGGCACCATGACACGGTCGGCGGAGATCGGGCACGAGTCATTGCCACGCAGGCCCAAGCCGTCGAACCGGGACGGCGCCGAAAGTCCGTCCGCGCCGGCGCGCACCAGCCACAAAGTCATCGGCCCGGGCGCCTCCAACGGAGTGCTCGACCACACGTAGCTGTCCGCCTCGTGGGCCGACGTCACCCAGCTCTTGCGTGCGTCCAGGACGACCTGATCCTCCTTGGCCGACGCGGTGCTAACCGGCGCCCAGAAGTGGCTGCGCGATCCCGATTCCGAGAACGCCAGCGTGGTCAGGTGCCGCCGATCGGCAATCTCACGGAGAATTTCCTGCTGACCGGTCGCGACCAGCGCCGCGGTCGCGGCGTAGTGCATGGTGACGACCATGGCCGTCGATCCGCAGGCGGCCGACAGCTGCCGGACGATGTCCGTTGCGGCCGGCAACCCCAGCCCGCCACCACCAAAATCGGCCGGTACGGTCGCCGCAAGCAACCCAACCGACGTCAACGCGTCGAGGGCGGCGCGGGGAAACGTTCCCTGTTGGTCGACCTGCGCTGCATAGGGCGCAACGGATTCATTGATGACTGTGCGCAATGCGTCTTGGTACGACATCGATTCTCCAACGATGAATTCGAAAGTTGAGGATTGTTCGGCTATCCCACGACCAGTGCGTACGGGCCGGCGTCGATGAGTTCGCCAATGACGACGCCGCCGGGCACCTCGCCCGCGATCAGAAGGCCGCCGGATGTCTGAGCGTCGGCCAGAAGTAGTCGGTCGAGCTCGTCAACGCCCGACCCAAAGGCGACGTGCGGCGCCACCCAGTCAAGGTTTCGTCGCGTACCGCCGCTGATGAACCCGTCCTGTGCCGCTTGCCGGGCTCCGTCCAGATACGGCACTGCCGAAGGATCCAGCCGCGCCGTGACACCGCTCGCTCGAGCCAACTTGAACAGGTGGCCGAGCAACCCGAAGCCGGTCACGTCCGTCGCGCAGGACACGCCAGCGGCAAGAGCCGCCCGCGAGGCGTCCCGATTCAAGGTCGTCATGGCGTCGATGGCCTGCGGGAAGCGTTCGCCGGTCGCCTTGTGCCGTGTGTTGAGCACGCCCACACCCAACGGCTTGGTCAACGACAGCGGCACACCGCTTTGCCCAGCGTCGAGACGCAGCAGCCGGGCCGGATCGGCGACGCCGGTGACGGCCAGCCCGTACTTGGGTTCCGGATCGTCGATGCTGTGTCCACCGGCCAGATGGCAGCGCGCCATCCGGGCGACGTCCAGGCCACCGCGCAGCACCTCGCGGACCAGCTCCATCGGGAGCACATCGCGCGGCCAGCCCAGCAGATTGACCGCGACGATCGGCGATCCGCCCATCGCATAGACATCCGACAATGCGTTGGTCGCCGCGATCCGACCCCAGTCGTAGGCATCATCGACGACCGGCGTGAAGAAGTCCGTCGTGACGATGACGGCGGTGTCGCCCGACAGCCGTACGGCAGCGGCGTCATCGCCATCGTCGAGTCCCACGAGCAACTCGTAGTCCACGTCATCGCGGCCGGCCCCAATGAGACCAGCGACCGCTTCCTCGAGTTCGCCCGGTGGAATCTTGCAGGCACAGCCGCCGCCGTGGGCGTACTGCGTCAGTCTGATCGCACTCGCGCCGGCGGTGCCGACGGTGGACGCACCGCTTCCGTTCATCGGCGAGCCGACATCTGGATCGGCGGTTCGGGCAGGTTCGGGTCACCGACAACGAGCCGCGGGCCTGATTGCCCGCGACGCGGCACGGTGTGGTTGCACAAGGTCATGCCAATTCACCCCACACGAACGCTGCGGGGGACTGGTCTGACACTCAGCTCTGTGGCCCCGCAGAAATGTTCACCCGACCGGGTGTGATGGACGCTGTTCAACGACGGCGGATCATGCGCCCACCTCCTCCAAGCGAGTCAGGTCCGGCGGCCGCGCGGCGCCGTCCTTGGTGGTCATCGAAGCGACCTGTCTCGGCCGGCCGGTATCGCGGCGGTTTCCCACGCGTCACTCGGTGCCACGCCTGGCGCGCTGGCCACTTTCGCATGGTAGCCCTCGAGCAGGGTTGTTGAACGGCAACCAGGGCTGAACCGCTATCTCGACTAAGCGCTATCTCGACTAAGCGCTATTTCGGCTCGGCGCTGAGTCGTCCGGATCGGACGGTTGGGTACCCGGCCGTTGCCATAGCCCGGGAGGAAGACGGCGCAAGGCATGGGCGCGATTTGTGGCGGGCATACCGGCCATACGTACCGCCGTCTTGCGGACCCACGCCACGCTTCGCTCGAGTTTGGCGACGTACGGCTTCGATCTGCGTGTCGGGGGACTCGGCGTGGACAGCTCGGGCATCGGTCAGCATTGACATCTTCGTAACGCCGATTGGCCGGGCGACTCATGCTCACCGGAACAGCGGGGTCAGGCCGGCGTCAACCTAGCCGTGGCGGCCAGCGCATCGCCGTCCGCGACAAGGGATTCAGTCTTTTCCCTGGACAAACGCGACGATGACGCAGACGGCGACGAGCACGACCAGCCCGAGCGCAATCACGGGGACATCGTAGCCCGGACGCTGCACACGGGCCTTGCACGCGGACTTACCGCTGGCAGGCCGGGTCACGTGGGAGGTCATTTGGTCCAATATCCGGGCTCAGTCGGTCCAGAATGGCCGCCGCTCCAGGACGGCCAGGCCGTCCATCTCGTCGGCCCACGGCCGCCTGGCTGAGCGCCAGCGGCGGTGGGGTCGACGGGCTTCGCCTGGGCTACATCGAGGTGGTGTCGTCCGTCAACTCGATGGCGACGCCGAGCGCCTCCACGATCTTGGCTGCGGCGGAAGCGGCGTGCGGTGTTCCCACGATCGGCGCGACTGCGACAAGGACGTCTTCTGCGTCTGCGGACGTCAAGCCCGCGTCCGCTGCGGGTCCGATATGCAGCAGGTAGGACGATACGGGAGCGTCGACCGCGGCAAGGGCGCCCAGGCGGACGAGCATAAGAGAGCGCGGGTCCAGGCCGGTCCGGGCCAGTGACGCCGCGTTGATGTCGACAAGGGCCTCCATGACGGGGGCGTTTCCTACGGCCATCGTTCAGTCCTCCTGCATTTGGGTGAGCGTGTGGGCATGAGGCTGTCGGCCGCGCGGTTCGTTGCCTCGCGGACGTCGTACGCGCCTGGCCCATGGCGGCGTCGATTTGGACCTTTCAATGTGCTGGCCACAACGCTAGTTAGCCCCGGATGGGGCAGGGACCGAATCAGGAATATTCATCGGGTCACCCGGCCACTCCCGGTTGTGATGCGGCATCCGCTCGCTTGGCACACCGTCTGGCCGGGCGGCCGGCGGATCGGCTCCTATGCCACGTGCCCGGTTTGTTGACGACGGAAGAAACCTCATCCTAATTGTACCGATTTCATGTTATGGCGCATTCTGCTCCGCCACGCTGATGGGGTGAGTTCAGACGCGTCAGATCCTGCCGACGGCCCGTCGCGACGGGACGAGCCCGCCGAGAATGGCCAGCCGTCGCAGGGTGGGCCGTCGCGGGGTGGGCCGTCGCAGGGCGAGCCGCCCGACGCGGCACCGAGCGAGCCGCCGCGTGACGAGACCACACGGGATGTGTCGGACGGCCAGACGGCGCCGGTTCCGGCCGGGGAGCACCGGCCCGGTCACAGCACCTGGGCGCTGGTGAGCCGATGGACGGCCGGTGTGGTGGTGCTGCTGCTGGCGGCGGTGCTCGGTGGCGTGGCAGTCATCGCAACGTACGCCCGCGACCAGATACTCGACACCAACACCTATGTCGCGACCGTGGCACCGCTCGGTGCCAACCCGACCGTTCAGGCCGCAATCGCCAGCCGGCTGTCCACCGAGATAGTCACGCAGGCCGATCTGTCCGGCACAGCCAATGACCTCGCGAACCGGCTCGTTCAGCAGGGCGCCTCAGCGAGGGTCAAGGGTCTCGTATCGCCGCTGGTCTCCGGCATCCAGTCGTACCTCGACTCGACGATCAAACAGCTGCTGGCGACGCCGGAGTTTGAACAGATATGGAACCAAATCAACCGCCAAGCACATGCGAGCCTGGTCGCGATCCTGACCGGCACAAAACATGGCGCCGTCTCCAGCAGCGCCGACACCGTCACCATCGACCTCGGCGTGATCCTCCAACGCGTCGAACAGCGGCTGGTCGCCCGGGGTCTGACGTTCGCGGAGAAGATCCCAAACAAGTCGATCCCCTACACGGTCATACAATCGAACAAGCTGCCGAAGATCCGCACCTGGGTACGGGTATTTAATACCCTCGCCCTATGGTTGCCGTGGGTCGCCCTCGCACTGTTCGTAGGCGGGTTCCTCACCACTCCCAACCGGCGCCGCGGCATCCTCACCGGCATCATCATGCTCGGCATCGTGGACATCTTGCTGCTGGCCGTGTTTGCCATCCTTCGCTCGTACTACATCGACAACCTGCCCTCCACGGTCCAGTCGCCCGAGGCCGCCACCGACGTGTACGACACGCTGCTGCGCTACCTCAACACCGCTCTGCAAGCCCTCCTCGTCGCGGTAATCATCATCCTGGTCGCCGCCCTCTACGCCGGCCCCAGCCGACCCGCCCGATGGATCCGCCACCAGATCGTCCGAGGGCTGGACTGGGCCGGCCACGGTCTCGGGCGCCGAAGTGCCCAGGCCCGTGCCGTCGGGCGCGCGTTCACCACGATCCGCTGGCCGGTGGAGGTGGGACTCGCCGTGGTCGGCGTGGTGATTCTGCTTGTCACAACCCGGCCGTCGCCGGCCGCCGTCGGATGGCTCGCATTCGCCATCGTCGCCATCATCGTCGTCGTCGAAATAACCGCTCGCATGGCCGGCGCATCGGAACCGGGCGCGCCGACCGGCGGCGACCGAGATATGGGTCCTTCGCCCGGCCCGGCCGCCGAGCAACCGGCGTAACCGGCGATGGCCGGTCTCGTGAAGCACCTGGGCTACGAGCACCTTCTCGGTGGCGTCGTCCTGCTCTACTTGCTGATCATCGTCATCCCTGTCCAGCAAGTCGGCGGACCGCTGCGGGTCGCGGTGCTCGGCACACTGCTGCTAGCTGCGGTCCGGACCCGACGCCGTGCCGGTAAATGGGCGAGGCCGGCGGCGCTACTCGCCGTTGGTGCGGTGTTGGCCACAGTCATCGCGGTCATCGTCGGCTCCGAGACCGCAGTGACCTGCGTATCGCAGGCGTCCACGGTGGGCCTCGTGGTGGTCACGATCGTCGTGCTCGCACAAACCCTCCTGGCCGCTGGCGTGATCGACGGGCCGGCGGTCCGCGGTGTGCTCTGCATCTACCTCCTGCTCGGCCTGCTGTTCTCGGCGATGCACGGATTCTTTGCGCCGCTGATTTCGGACTACCTTAAGGGCGTCGACGGCCAACCCACGCAGTCGGACACGTTGTATTTCAGCCTCATCACGCTGACGACCGTTGGCTACGGCGACATCACACCGGTGGCCAATGTCGCACGCGCCATCGCCTCCGCCGAGGCACTCGCCGGGCAGCTGTACCTTGTGTCGATCGTCGCCGCCGTCGTCTCACGTTACCAACCATCGCGTCAACTCCGAGCCGCGGCGACGGACGCGACCGACTCGGATGCCACGACACGGGATGACTCGGAGGGCAGCGGCGGTGCGAGCGGGGACGACGACACGAGTCGCTAGCTCTTTCTGGGTGGTGGTCCCATGAGCGCCACCGGGCGAATCGTGAGGCCAGTCGGGGAACTCCCGTACCCACGTTCGACGTTGGTCCGCCGGCGTGAATTCCTCGGGCTTGATCTCCAGATCGCGGACCGCCTGTGTTGGAGGGCTACTTGCGCAAGAGTCGATACCGCCAGCCGGGCGAGCGTGTCGTCCATCGCCAACGGCTGATGCAAGCGACGAGCGACATCTTCTTGGGCTGGAGCAAGGGCCCGGACGCTGGCCGTCACTACTACTGGCGCCAACTGCGCGACATGAAGGGTGCAGCCGAGATCGAGGTGATGCCGACCCCGGCGCTCGCGTTCCATGCCGGAATTTGCGGCTGGACACTGGCGTGTGGCCACGGCCGCGTGGGGCGACCCGGTCGCGATCGCCACGTACCTAGGCACCGGCGACCGTTTCGATAAGTCGATCACCGATTTCTCGGAACGCTACGCCGACCAAAACGAGCGGGACTACATGGCGTTCACCGACGCCATTCGCACCGGACGAATCGCCGCGGTCGAAGGGACGAGCCGGCCGGACGTTGCACGCGACCTGGCCGCTGGCGGGCCGGATCACGTGGCGATGATCCGGCCCGATGTCGCGGCTCAGTCGGTCCAGAACGGCCGCAACTCCAGCACGCCGCCGCGAGCCATCGGATGCTTCGACGCGATCTCTACCGCTTCGTCGAGATCGGCGCATTCGATCACGTCGAAGCCAGCCACGAGGTCCTTGGTTTCGGCGTACGGGCCGTCGGTCAGCAGCACCTTGTTGTCGCGGACGCGTACGGTCGTGGCGTCGCGGTCAGGGCGAATGCGGTCGCCGATCAGCCGGGCGCCCCGGCCGTCCATCTCGTCGACCCAGGCGTCGACGTCGATCTCGTCGGGTGCGGCGCCGACGGCGCGGCCAAGATCGCCGGGACCGGCATCGGTCGGTCGGTCGATACAGACCAGCATCAGGTATTTCATGTGTCCTCCCGGTTCGGATCGTCGCACTGGCTTGAGTGCGCTTCGACTCGTACGACGAACGGGCGTCGCCGGTTACTACCACTCGGCCGGCAGCATTTTTCGTTCGTTCGACGTCCGGCGGCGGTTAGGGGACGAGCCAGACCCGCCACATCGCCGCCGGGTCCGATAGTGGATCGCCGTGGACGAGGACGATGTCGGCTGGGCCGCCCTCGCGGATGACGCCGGCGTCGGCCTCACCGAGCAGGGTGCCGCCGTTGCGGGTGGCCGCGGCAAGGGCTTGCCACGGCTGTAGGCCGGCAGTCACCAGGCACTCGATCTCCCACGCCAACTGGTTTGCGCGCAGCGATCCGCCGCCGAAGTCGGTGCCGGCCGCGATCAGGACACCGGCGTGCGCGGCCAGCCGCACGCTCTCGTGCGCCCACTCGCGCCGCGCAGCGATGTTCGCGCGGCCCGCCGGCTCGGCGAACCGCGGGTTCGAGGTCGTCGTCGCGAACGAGCGCCAGGATTCCAGCACGGCAAGCGTCGACACGAGGGCAACCCCGTTGGCCGCCATCGTGTGCGCGACATCGACATCAAGCTGGAAGCCGTGCTCAAGGGAATCGACGCCGGCGTCCGCGCCGACACGCGCGCCCGGCAACTGGCCGGAGTGAGCGGTGACCCGAGCACCACGCTGATGCGCGGCATCGACCACGGCACGCACCTCGTCGACGGTGAACGGGGCCGTGTCCTTGTCAGGCCCGTCGAGGTACAGCTTCACGAAATCGGCTCCGTCGTCGAGCTGGCGTACGGCGGCGTCGACCAGCCCGTCACCATCCGACACCTCAACGCCCAGTCCGTGGGGCAGGACGCCGGATCGCGCGACCCACGACCCCGCCGCCCGTACATATGGGTACTCACGGCGGCCGGCCCAACGGTCACGTACCCCGAGGCCGAGCGCGCGATTTCGACCGTCGACCGGATCGGTCTTCATCGGCGATCCGACGTCGCGGGCCCAGCGCACACCCGCCGCCCGCTGGAGTCTCGCATTGTGTTCGGCGACCTCCAACAACCGGTCGGCCGGATCGAAGCCGCGGTCGATCCAGTGCGCACCACCAGGCAACGTCAGATGGCTGTGGCTGTCGACGAGCCCGGGCACGATGGTGCAGCCAGATGCGTCGACTACGTCAGTGTCGGGCCCCGGATCCGGTTCGTCATCTGCTGGGCGGATCCACTCGATCCGGTCGTTGTCGACCAGCAGGCTCACGCCCAGCCGCAACTGCGGACCGGTCCCATCGGCGAGCGCCGCGTCACGGTAGAGAGTGCGAGGCATGCCGTCACTATGTCACGGCGCGAAACGGGCGCAGCGACCGCAACCGCGCCAGCGGATCACGGGTGGGAACGTTCGTGCCGACCCGGTGCCAGACCGCGACGATCTCGTCACTCGATAGTGGAACGTCGTGTCAGCACTCGTGGGTTTCCGACCAACCGGCCATAGACAGATTCCGTAACCACATCGTCGAGGGGCGAGATGAGGCAACGATGGCCGACCCGAGCGTCAGCGACGACAATCTCGAAAACCACGCGGAGTCACGGCGATGGAACGACGCCATCGCGGCGGGCCGGGGAAGCGCCCAGTGGTCCGATCTGTTGGATGATCTCGTGACGTTCGCGCTGCATCAGCTGCGGCACGAGGTGCAGACGGGAACGATCGTCCGCTGGTGCGCGCAGCACTTTCAGCGGCCAATGGGCCCGCTTCCCCGAGACTGGGACAACCAGGACCGCGAAGACATCGTGCAGGACACGATCACTGCCGCGCTGGAAAAGATGTTCAGCGAAATCGACGCCGGAAAGGGCTGGGACCCGACCCGAGGCAATTCGTTGGCCGCGTACTTCCTCGACCTGTGCACCGGCAGCTTTCCCAACTGCATACAGGCCTGGCGCACCCGACATAGACAGGCGGTTCACGCCGACCCCACCGACATCGAGCTGGCCGCCCCGGCCACGATCGAACCAGAGCGGACGGCGATCGCGCGGATGGAACTCGCGATGATCATGCGGGCGTACGGCATCCCCCTCAAGCAACTGCAAGCTCTGATCGGGCAGTCGTTCGGACTGACCCACGCGGACCTCGCCGAGCAGCTCCGACTGTCGCCGCAAGCCGTCGAAGGCCTCATTTACCGCGCGCGCCGGCGGATACCTAGGGCGGAAGGCGGCAGCTCATGACCAACGAGCAACCGAACGTGATCCTCGACGTCGTTCGGGACGATTCTGACCGCCGCGTCGACCGTCGACCCGACCAAATGTCGGCCGGCCGAGTCGAACCACGGCTCTACGTATTTGCGTTGGCGGAGGCCGCACGTGTGCTGCGCACCGACGCGAACACGCGGGCCGCCGTGGACACCATTCGGGCTCGGGCCGGCGCGACAATCCGCGGCGCGATCTCCCCGCTCGACCGGGGAGCGGCCGCGTGAGTGCTTTCGGCCTAGCCGGAGTGCACGGAGATGCATGGGCGCCGGCGGTTCCGGACGTTTTCGGCGCCCGGCGCG
>DASQPR010000676.1:0-2336 GCA_035643815.1 Micromonosporaceae bacterium
ATGCGCGCCATCACCGACTTATCCGCGTCGGCGCCCAACACGGCGTGCTGGTGGCAGTGCGTCTGTACGAGCGCCTTCGGCGCACGGTCGTCCGGCGTGCGGATCGTCGGAGCGAAATCCTTGGCGTCACGGTCGAGCAACTCCGCGAACGTCACGGTCAGCTCGCCGAGACGCGTCGCGAGCGCGATGAGATGCTCGTCGGACGGCTGGCCCGCGCCGCCACCGGTCAACAGCCGAGCGGCGTCTTCGCGCAACACAGACGTGCAGCTCGGTTCGAGCCCGACGATCGGCGTGCCCGCCGCGAGGTGTGGCTCCAGCCTCTGCAAGGTCCGGGCCAAGACGCGCTTGGCCACGTCGAGCTGGCCGGTGGAAATCCACGTCAGACCGCAACAGACGGCCTTCGCCGGTATCTCCACCCGAAAACCAGCCGCCTCCAACGCTTCCGTCGCGCTTCGCGCCACGTGCGGTGACAGGTAGTTGGTGAACGTGTCCGGCCACAACAGGACGGTGCCGCGGCCTCCTCCGGTTGCGGCTCGCTTGTGCTTGCGCCGGAACCATCGCGTGAACGTGCGTGGAGCGAATCGCGGCACGTCGCGCTGTTGGTCGACGCCCGCGATGGACTTGGCCACACGGCGCACGCCCGGTATGTGGGTGATGGCGTTGGCCACCCACGGTACGGGCGCGGCCAGACGCGCCCACAACGGCAGCCAACCGAGCGAATAGTGGCTGCGCGGCCGGAATCGCCCGGCGAAGTGGTGCGACAGGAACTCCGACTTGTACGTGGCCATGTCGACGCTGACCGGGCAGTCGCTCTTGCATCCCTTGCACGCCAGGCACAGATCGAGTGCATCGGCCACGTCTGGACTGCGCCAACCCTCGGTGATCGTCTCGCCCCGTGCCATCTCGAACAGCAACCGCATGCGGCCGCGCGTGGAATGCTGCTCGTCGCGCGTGACCATATAGCTCGGGCACATGACACCACCGGACTCGGTGTCGTGACGCCGGCAGGCACCGACGCCGAAGCACCGCGTCGGCACGCCCGACCAGTCGCCGTCGTCCGGAAAACTGAACTGCGTCGCCGGCGCGGGTGGCGGCCAGCCGGCGCCGAGGCGCAGGTGCGAGTCGAGCGGGTTGGGCCGCACGACCTTGCCCGGATTCATCCGGCCGGTCGGATCGAAAATGGTCTTGAACTCGTTGAACGCACGCACCAGATCGGGGCCGAACATCACTTCGAGCAGTTCACCGCGGGCCTGGCCGTCGCCGTGCTCGCCGGACAACGATCCGCCGTACGAGTGGACCAGGTGCGCGGCTCGCGTGACGAACGACCGGAAGTGTGCGATGCCGTCCGTATTCGTGAGGTCGAATGGAATGCTCGTGTGCACGCAGCCATGGCCGAAGTGGCCGTAGAGCGAGGCGGCGCCGAAGCCGTACTCGTCGAGGAGCTTCTGCAGATCGCGGAGGTAGTCGGCGAGGCTCGCCGGCGGCACGGCGGAATCCTCCCAGCCGGGCCACGTGTCGGCGAAACCCGGGACGCGCGACGTCGCACCGAGCGCCGCTTCGCGTACGGAGTCGATCTCCGCGATGTGGGCGTCGTCGTCGTAGATCTTGTCAACCGTCAGCCCACCGGCGGCCCGGAGTGCGGCGAGCAGTTTGTCGGCCACGTCGCGCGCACCGGCCTGCGAGTCGCCGATCGTCTTGATCATCAACCAGGCGCCGGCGTCCGGAACATCCTGGAGCGCCACCGTGTTGAGGCGGCGATCGCGCTCGTACGCGAGGAGCTTGTGGTCGAGCCCCTCGACGACGTACGGACCGAACTCGTCGGCCAGTGTCACGTGCTCGGCCGCGGCGGCGATGTCGGAGTAACCGGCCAACACCAGCGCCGTATGGGTCGGCTCGGGCAGCAGGTCGACCTCGGCCCGGAGGATCGTCACACAGGTCGACTCGGAGCCGACGAGCGCACGGGCGACGTTGAAGCCGTTCTCCGGCAACAGATCGGGCAGGTTGTAGCCGGAGATGCGGCGCGGGATGTCCGGGTAGCGACCGCGAATGTCGTCGGCGAAGTGATCACGAAGGGCGCGCAGGCGCTGATATATCTCGGCCCGCCGGCCGCCGGCCGCGACGATCGCCGCGTACTTCTCGTCACTCGTCGGCCCGACCCAGAACCGCTCGCCGTCGTACGTGAGCACCTCGATCCGCCGTACGTTGGCGGCCGTCGTGCCGCTCCACTGCGCGGTCGACCCGCACGAGTTGTTGCCGAGCATGCCGCCGATCGTGCAGTGGTCGTGCGTGGCCGGCTTCGGCCCGAAGACCAGCCCGCCGTGCTCCCGGGCGGCCTT
>DASQPR010000677.1:0-6645 GCA_035643815.1 Micromonosporaceae bacterium
CAACAGGATCGCGAGCTCGCGCAAATAGCGTCGGCGATGGCGCGGAGCTGCGTGTTTAGGTCCCGATTGACCTCGGCCGATGGTGGCAGCGTTCGTCACGGACGGAGCGTACGTCGCGAGATCGTCGATAACCGACACTTCGCGTATTAACGTGGAAATACGTAGACGACGGATATGTCGAATCGTGTTCCGTGACGCGATTCGGGGCCGTACCGACGAAAGCCCGCGACCGACAGTTCGAGGCTGTCCAGTCGCGGGCTTCGATTGCCGCCATGGCCGCGTTGGCGGCCGTGACGAGAGGGTGCGCGAGTCAGTTCGCGGGCTTCTCGCGCAGCTCCTTGATCTTCGCCTTCTTACCACGAAGGTCACGTAGGTAGTAGAGCTTGGCCCGTCGGACGTCACCACGCGTGACGACCTCGACCCGGTCGATGGCCGGGCTGTTGAGCGGGTACGTCCGCTCGACGCCGACACCGAAGCTCACCTTCCGTACGGTGAACGTCTCCTGAAGGCCGGAGCCCTGGCGACGGATCACCACGCCCTGGAAGATCTGCACACGGGACCGGTTTCCTTCGACGACCCGGGCGTGCACCTTGAGGGTGTCGCCGGCCCGAAATGGCACCACGTCCGTGCGGATGGACTGGGCGTCTAGCGCGTCCAGCGTCTTCATCTCTCGTGTATCCCTTGGAGATATGGCGCGACGTCGAGCGGCGCGCGGGCGGCTGAAGCTGATCACACGCGCCTCGTACACCGCGGACGCGGCGGACGTGAAGCGGGAGATCCTCGGCACTACGCGCCCTCGGCGGCCCCGCGCCCGACGAGGGCGGAAGGCATCCGACGGCCGCGCCGGCCGGCAGGTACAACCCCACTACTGTGCCACATCACGCGACCGGACCTGAAATCAGGCATCGATGACGGCACGATCAACACGCGTCACTCGGCCCAGCCCGATAGATCGAAGCCGATGTCGGTCAACACCGCCTCGTCATGGCGATCGAGCGCACCGGCCGGCAGCGCCCGCAACAAATCGGGCCGGCGCTCGGCCGTCCGTCGCAAGGCTTGGTCGCGGCGCCACCGCGCTATGCGACCGTGATCACCGGATCGAAGCACGTCGGGCACGGTGCGACCGCGCCACTCGGGCGGCTTGGTGTAGATCGGTGACTCCAGAAGGCCGTCGGTGTGCGACTCGTCGTCGAGGGACGCGGCGTTGCCCAGCACACCGGGGATAAGGCGAGTCAAAGCCTCGATCATCACGAGTACGGCCGCCTCGCCCCCGAACAAGACGTAATCGCCGATCGAGATCTCGGTCACGCCCAACCGGATCGAGGCGTCATCGACGACACGCTGATCGATGCCCTCGTAGCGACCGCAGCCGAAAATGAGGTGGCTCTCGGCCGCTAGGTCGGCGGCGAGCGTGTGCGTCAACGGCACCCCGGCCGGGCTCGGCACGATGAGGCGAGGGCCGGGACCGTTGCCGGTGCCGTCGACGAGGGCGTCGAGGGCCTCGCCCCACGGCTCCGGCCGCATCACCATGCCGGCACCGCCGCCGTACGGCGAATCGTCGACCGTACGGTGCACGTCGTACGTCCACTGGCGCAGGTCGTGTACGGCGACCTCGATCAACCCGCTCGCCCGGGCCTTGCCGAGCAGCGACAGATCGAGCGGCGCGAAGTAATCGGGAAAGATCGTGACGATGTCGATCTTCATGGTCGTCGCAACCTCAGCAACCTCACCTAGAGGTCTCAACCTCTCCTAGAGGTCGAGCAGGCCGTCGGGCGGCGTGATCACGACTCGGCCGGCGGCGATGTCGACCGTCGGGACAATCGCGGTCACGAATGGCACGAGCGTCTGGCGACCGTCGGGACGGGCCACGACGAGCATGTCGGCGCCCGGACCGTGATCGACGCGGACGATCTCACCGATCCGCTCACCTTCCGCGGCGGCCGGAGCCCTGCCGGCTGAAGCTCCGGCGGCGGTCTTAGCACCGGCGGCCGGAGCCTCACCGACGTGGACGGCCAACCCGATGAGCTGGAAGTCGTGGAACTCGTCCGGATCATCCGACGGCTCGATGTCATCCGCGTCGATCAGCAGCTTGACGCCGCGAAGTCGCTCGGCGGCATCCCGATCTTCGATGCCTTCGAATGCCACAAGTAGTCGATCGACCCCGCTCGAGGTATGCACGCGGAGGCCTTCGATCGTCAGCGGTCCGGCCGTTGCCGGGTCGGTCTCGAGCACCGACCCGACAACGTACCGATCCTGGGGTTCGTCGGTCGTGACCGCGACCACGACCTCGCCCCGGACGCCGTGCGCCCGGACGATCGAGCCGATAACGAGTTGCATCAGAGTTGGGTCAGCGCCAAGACGCACCGGATCAGTACGAGTCGACAATGTCGACCCGGACCGCCCGACCGCCGATGGACGTGATCACCTGACGCAGCGCCTTGGCTGTGCGGCCACCGCGGCCGATCACCGTACCGAGGTCCTCGGGGTGCACGCGCACCTCGAGACGCTGGCCCCGCCGGGAGTCGACCATCCGGACACGTACGTCATCCGGGTGGTCGACGATCCCCTTGACCAGGTGCTCCAGCGCTGGCTGGAGCGTGCTGTCAGCCTTGCTCTGTGGCGCTGGCATCGGTCGCTTCCCCATCTGCCGGTGCGGCAGCCGTCGGCTCCACCGGCGCATCAGCGGCCGGCGTTTCAGCGGGCGCCTCAGCGGCGGGTGCCTCAGCGGCAGGTGCCTCAGCGGCAGGCGCCTCGGCCTTCGCCTCGGCCTTAGGCTCGGCTGCCTTGGTCGCCTTCGCCGCCTTCTTCGCGGGCTTGGCGTCCGGTGCCGGTGCAAGACCGGCCGATGCCTGCGCCTCGGCCTCGTAGAGCGCCTTGCGGTCGGCGCGCTGCGGCGCCATCTTCAGCGGCTCGGGCGCGGGCAGGCCCTTGAACTTCTGCCAGTCGCCGGTCTTCTCGAGCAGTCGCTGGACCGGCTCGCTCGGCTGGGCGCCGACCGACAGCCAGTGCTGGACGCGCTCGGAGTTGACCTCGATGATCGACGGGTCTTCCTTCGGCTGGTAGATGCCGATGAACTCGATCGCCTTGCCGTCGCGCTTGGTGCGCGAGTTGGCCACGACGATGCGGTACTGCGGGTTGCGGATCTTACCCATCCGCAGAAGCCGGATTTTGACGGCCACGTGTGTCGCTCCTGTAGGTGTTCGCGGTTGAGCGCACCGGTGCACGTCGTGGGGATGACGCGTCCGGGAAACTCGTGCCAGTGGCGACGTGCCCGGTTAGAGGGCGCGGTCACGTGCCGGATACCAGCCGCCTATTCTGCCAGATCGCGCCCGGACTTCACGAATCACCCACGAGATCCGATGTTTTCACCACGGTCGCGAAGTAATCGTGCAGCGTGGCAGCGGTCGCCTCGGCCAGTTGCTCGGCGGCGTACGTCGTGCCGTCCGGCCCCAACTTGTCGAAGGTGTGCATGGCATCCGTGGCGAACACGACCTCGTAGCCAAGATCACCCCCGACGCGCGCGGTCGACTCGCAGCACCGGTTCGTCTGGATGCCGCACACCACAATCTGCGAAATCCCCTGACCCTCGAGCCAGGCGTTCAAGTCGGGGGCACCGTGGAACGCCGAGTGGACCTCCTTCTCCACGTCCAAGTCCGGAGCCAGATCGGCCACCACCGGCTTGAACGCGTGCTCCGGCGCGTCCGGCGCGAACGGTCCGCCGTCCCGGTCGGTGTGTGCAACGCGGACGATCGGCCGGCCGGCCGCCTGCCAGGCCGCGACGAGACGTCCCACGTTCGCTTCGGCATCCGGGTTGTCCCGCCGGCCCAGCGCCGGATTGTCGAACGCTTTCTGCACATCGATCACGATCAGGGCCGCGGTCGGCTCCAGTTCCACAGTCATGCCACCATCCTGCCCGCGCTGGTCGATCGCCGTTACTCCCGGCCAGCCCTTCCCGATCTTTAGCCGGTACGGTGGGCCGCGCCCTCACCAAGCCCGGGGACGATCCCAGCCGGCCGGCATCTCGGC
This sequence comes from Micromonosporaceae bacterium, assembly GCA_035643815.1. GTDB lineage: Bacteria > Actinomycetota > Actinomycetes > Mycobacteriales > Micromonosporaceae > DASQPR01. The sequence continues at coordinate 4,027 of DASQPR010000677.1, forward strand.
CGGCACCGACCAGTCCGGAAGCGGCCGGTAGCCGATCATCGTGCCGTCGAACGGGAACTCGCCGGCCTCGGCCAGCTTGACCAGCCGCTCGCCCTCGGCCCGTACGGCGGCCTCGTCGTCGACCCAGTAGTGCGACGGTTCGCGCAAGCGGGCGGCAAACTCGTCCTCGTCCTTCCAGTGCCACGTCCGGTCGGGCGCGACGATGACGTCGAGGTCGTAGTCGACCGTGTCGACCCCGCCGAGCGTCTCGTCGCGCCAGCGGGACGCCGGGCGCTCAAGGTTGACGTACCAGCGAAGCAAGTCACCGTCCGAGTCGAGGAACAGCCACACCGAGTAGTCACCGTCGTGCGGGTGCAGCATCAGTACATCGCCGCCCCAGGGCCGCGGGTCGAACGCCTTCGGTACGCCCGACCACTCCGCGAGGTCGGCCAGCTCGCGCAGGTGACGCCCGTCGGCCGAACCGAGATCGCGATGTGCGCTCCCGGTGGCGACCCAGATCCACAGTCCGCGCTCGTCATCGGCGGCTACCCGACCGACCCATACGCGTGACAGCAAATCGCGTTGGAAGTGCCGGCGCAGCACCAGGTCGCCCGGCCGGAAAGACTCCCGGCGCATCAGTACGAGCGGCCCAGGATCGCGATCATTCCGGGTTCGTCGTCGGCATCGGGCACGCCGCCGTCGGGGCGCACGAGACACCGTACGGTCACCGCGGATGCATTCGCCTTCGCCTCGCCGTCCAACCCGACCTTGTCCCATGGCAGGCGGGCCCACCCGGTCGACGACGCCTCGATCGCCTCGTCGACCGATGCGACATCGACGGTATGTGCCTCGCGATAGGCAAACGCCTCGTCGTAGAGCGCCTTCTGATCCTCGTCGAGCGCGGCAAGCACCGCCGCCGTCACGTCATCGAGTTGGGTCGGCGTCTTCTCGCCAGTCGCCCGTCGGGCAATGGTGACCCGGTTCTCGGCGAGATCGCGCGGGCCGATCTCGATCCGTACCGGATAGCCCTTGAGCTCGGCGTCGACCGCACGCCGACCGAACGGCGTATCCACACGATCGTCGAAGCCGACGCGGACGCCGGCGTCGCGCAGCGTGTCGCGAACCTTCGCGGCGGTGGTCATCACGCCATCGCCGTCCTTCACGACCATCACGTGCGCTTGGATCGGCGCCAGCTTCGGCGGCACCCGCAGGCCGTTGTCGTCGCCGTGGCACATGATGAGGCCGCCGACCATCCTTGTCGAGCTGCCCCAGGACGTCGTGTAGCAGTATTCCTGCGTGCCGGCCGCGCTCGAATACTTGATGTCGAAGGCGCGGGCGAAGTTCTGGCCGAGCTCGTGGGACGTGCCCATCTGCAGAGCCTTGCCGTCGCGCATCATGCCCTCGAGCGTGTACGTGCTGATTGCGCCGGCGAAACGTTCGCGTGCCGTCTTGCGGCCCGGCACGACGGGCATCGCGAGCACGTTGACCATGAAGTCCTCGTACACCTCGTGCAAGATCCGGCGCGCGTAGGCCCGCGCATCGGCGAAGTCCGCGTGCGCCGTGTGACCTTCCTGCCAGAGAAATTCACTGGTACGGAGGAAGATCCGCGGCCGCATCTCCCAGCGGACGACGTTGCCCCACTGGTTGAGCAGCAGTGGCAGGTCGCGATAGCTGGAGATCCACTTCGCCATGAACTCGCCGATGACAGTCTCCGACGTCGGCCGTACGACGATCGGCTCGGCGAGCTCCTTTCCGCCGCCATGGGTGACGACCGCCAGCTCCGGGCTGAAGCCCTCGACGTGGGCCGCCTCCCGGGACAGGTAGCTCTCCGGGATGAACAGCGGGAAGTACGCGTTCTGCGCGTCGGCCGCCTTGATCCGGGCGTCCATGCCGTTCATGATGCGTTCCCAGATCGCATACCCGACCGGCCGGATCACCATCGTCCCGCGGACCGGACCGTTGTCGGCCAACTCGGCCTTGGTGATCACATCCTGGTACCAGCGGGGGAAGTCTTCACCCTGCGGAGTCAGTACACGCGCCATGAGGCGTGATCCTACCGGCGTGCTCATGTCGTCCCGGCGCCACGGCTCGGTCAGCTATGTGGAAATGTCGCTGAGCCGAACCGGCCGTGTCATGATCCGCGACCTTGCAGCCCTAGAGGCCTGATCTTGCCGCTGACAGGCACCTTCCATTGCAAGGTCACGGATCTTGGGCGATGGGTATCACACCACGATCCACAGCGCACCGGATCGGTATGGCGTTGGACCAGCGCGGCCGGCCACTATGGCTCGTGCCACCGATGCCAAGGATTCCACCCGACCTTCGCCTGCTCCCCTTTCGAGGCTCCGAGGCCGTACGGCGCGGCCTCCTCACCCGCTCACGCCTTCGTCGTGGCGGCTGGCGACGCCTACTGCCGGACGTATACATCGCCGCCGACGTAGAGGTCGACTTCCGACTCTGGTGCGAGGCCGTCGTTGTCTTTCTCGGCGCCTCGGGCCGCGGAGTCGCAATCAGCGGCCGTAGCGCGGCGCGGCTCTTCGGTGTGAGCATCGGCCACCCGGTGCTGCCGGGCGAGGTCGAACGCGGTACGGGCCGGTGCAGTGACGGGCAACGTGTTGACCAGCGTGATGTCGCTCGGCA
>DASQPR010000678.1:0-3710 GCA_035643815.1 Micromonosporaceae bacterium
GCCTGTGGATAACTTGCGGCAGCCCGACCGTTGCCACGCCGCGCGAACAAACCAGCGTCGGACGCCATGTGGACACGCGGGTCGAGCTCAGATCACCATCCGCCGGTACGGACCCCGAACGCGTCGCCCAGCCACGAGGCACATTCTCGCGTGAACCGGCGTCCACGTCGTCAAGAGGCCGCGCGGCGTACTACACGGTTGGCGCGGGCGTCGCCGTCGTCGCCAAGATGATCATCCCGAACGCCTCGGCCATGTCGGTGGTCTCAGCCGACTTGTTCGTCACGATGGTCACCGCGACGATGACGACCGCAGCGACGGCGGCAAGGAGCCTGGGGCCGTGGCCGCCGGAGCTGGACGTACGGGATGAGCAAAGCGGCGGCCAAAGGTGCCTTCGTTCAGCGTCTTGAAGCGGCTGGCAACGCCGTGTCCGGCCACCAGGTAGATCGTCAGCAGCTGTTTCTGCCAGAAACTGTGCGCCGGAACGGAACTGTCAGCTCATGCTCGCCAGCAGTTGGCGAGCCATCACGATGCGCTGCACCTGATTCGTACCCTCGTAGATCTGGGTGATCTTGGCATCGCGCATCATCCGCTCGACCGGGTAGTCCTTGGTGTAGCCATAGCCGCCGAGGAGCTGGACGGCATCGGTCGTGATCGCCATGGCCGCATCCGACGCAAAGCATTTCGCCGCCGCGCCGAAGTAGGTCAGATCGGCGTCCGACCGTTGCGACTTGCTCGCGGCGACGTACGTGAGTTGGCGGGCCGCCTCCAGCTTCATGCCCATGTCCGCGAGCATGAATTGAATGCCCTGGAATTCGGCGACCGGCTGGCCAAACTGCATGCGTTCGCTCGCGTAACGCTTCGCGAAGTCGAGCGCGCCCGCAGCGATGCCGACCGCCTGCGCCGCGATGGTGACCCGGGTGTGGTCGAGCGTACGCATGGCGGTGCTGAAGCCGCTTCCCTCGGCACCGATCAGCCGGTCGGCCGGGATGCGTACGTTGTCGAGGTACACCTCGCGCGTCGGTGAGCCCTTGATGCCGAGCTTGCGTTCGGGGGCGCCAAAGCTCACACCGGCATCGCCCTTTTCAACGACGAAGGCCGATATGCCGCGAGAGCGCGCGACCGGATCGGTGACCGCGAACACGGTGTAGAACTCGGAGACTCCGGCGTTGGTGATCCACCGTTTCGCACCGTTGAGCACGAAGTGATCACCGTCATGGATGGCCCGCGTGGTCATGGACGCGGCATCGCTTCCGGCCCCGGACTCGGACAGGCAGTAGGAGAACATGGCGTCGCCGCGAGCCACCGACGGCAGATAGCGGCGCTTGAGATCATCGGAGCCGGCCAGCAACAGCGGCATCGTGCCGAGCTTATTCACGGCTGGGATCAGCGAGGAGGCCGCACAGGCCCGGGCCACCTCCTCGATCACGATCGCCGTCGCTAGCGCGTCGGCACCGGCTCCGCCGTACTCGACCGGCACGTGCGGGGCGTGGAAGTCCGACGCGCGCAGCGCTTCGTACGACGCCTGGGGGAACTCGCTGCGCTCGTCGGCGGTGGCGGCGTTCGGCGCCACCTTCGCGTCGCACACCTCGCGCACCGCCGCCCGGATCGCGTCGTACTCCTCGGTGAGTTGGTAGATATCGAAGTCGGCCACCGCCGCCACCCGTCCCTTACAGCCACCCGTGCGCGGTGGCGGCGGGGGACGCCGCCGACCTGCGACAGGTCGTCGAACGACCGGCAACCCGCCGGCCGAACCCGAAGCTTACTCATCGGTAATGTGAGTAACCTTCGACGCCCCGGCCGTGGCCCGGACAATCCCCGGCCGAGCTTCGGCGTACTATTCTCGCCGGACACGAGATCCCCCGGACCTCGCGAGTCTCGTCCGAGTCGAGGTCGACGACACGCCTCACCGGTCTACGAGGCGCAGTTCAACGCGTCGAGCTTTAACAACTCGGCCGGTAATTCGCCCAAAGTCGGTAATATTCCCTTGTGACCGGAGGCTTTGCGTGACCATCGCGTTCTCCAGCAACCCACTGCAGACGCCCGCCACGCCGCCGTCCGGCGCGCGCCGACCCCGGCTGACCTTCCTCGGCACCGGCTATCTCGGTTCCACCTACGCCATCTGCTTCGCCGAACTCGGCTACGAGGTGCTCGGCGTCGATGTAGAGCCGGACAAGATCGCCAAGCTCGCCGGCGGCGATGTGCCGATCCACGAGCCGAACCTCGATGATCTCCTGCGCAAGAACCTGGCCAGTGGCCGGCTGCGTTTCTCCACCGACTTCGCCGAGGCGGCCGCGTTCGGCGACGTGCACTTCATCTGCGTCGGCACGCCACAACGGGCCGACGGTGTGGCCGCCGACCTGAGCTATGTCGAGAACGCGGTCACCATGCTCGCCCCGCATCTGACCCGCAAGGCTCTCATCGTCGGCAAATCGACCGTGCCGGTGGGCACCGCGGAGTGGGTCGAGCAGCTGGTCGCCCGCCACACGCGCCCAGACCTCGGGGTCGAGGTGGCCTGGAACCCCGAGTTCCTACAGGAGGGCCTCGCCGTCGAGGACGTGCTACGGCCGAACCGGGTGATCTTCGGTGTCAAGACCGAGTGGGCGTACGAGATGCTCTACGCCGCCCACAAGGGCACGTTCGACCTCGCCGTCACCGAGGATCGGGAGATCCCGGTCGTCATCACCGATTTCGCCACCGCCGAGTTGGTGAAGGTCGCCGCCAACGCTTTCCTGGCGACGAAGATCTCCTTCATTAACGCGATGGCCGAAGTCTGCGAGGCCGCGGGCGGCGATGTAACGCAACTTGCCCGTGCGATCGGCTACGACGGCCGCATCGGCACCAAGTTCCTTCGGGCCGGCATTGGCTTCGGCGGCGGGTGTCTGCCCAAGGACATCCGCGCCTTCCAGGCCCGGGCACAAGAGCTGGGCGTCGGCGAGTCGCTTCGCTTCCTGCACGAGGTTGATCTGATTAACCAGCGCCGCCGCCAGAAGGTTGTCGAGATCGCCGCCGATCTGCTGAGCCGACCGTACGGGCCGGCCGGCCCCGACCTGTCCGGGATCAAGATCGCCGCCCTCGGTGCGGCGTTCAAGCCCAACACCGACGACGTTCGTGACTCGCCCGCCCTGTCGGTCGTTCGCCGGCTGTCCCGGGCCGGGGCAGATGTCGCCGTGTACGACCCCGAGGCGATGTTCAACGCAGAGCGCGAGCTGCCCGAGGTGGAGTACACCAAGACGCTGGCCGACGCCGTCACCGGGGCCGACCTCGTCTGTGTACTGACCGCGTGGGACGAGTTCCGCTACCTCGACCCGATCGAGCTCGGTGACCTGGTCGCGTCGCAACGGATCATCGACGCAATGAACTGCCTCGATGCGCCGCAATGGATCAGTAGCGGCTGGGAGTATCGCGGCATGGGTCGCTCGGTGACACCGCCGCTCGGCGCCACCGACTAGGCGACCTCGCGCCACGGCAACGCATCGGCGCCGCGTGCGGCATCGACCGAACACAGATCTGTGCATCTGTATCGGCGTGGCGAATCGTTCGCACTAGCGGCCAAGGGCGGAGTATCGGCATCCTTCGGTGTAGACATCGACAGGAGGCTGTGAGGCTGAGTGGGAACGTACCCGTGCTCGACGTGTGGCGCGACCGCGGACACCGCGACCGGCTGCCCGAGCTGTGGCGCGCCCATCGAGGCGGAGCTGGCGACGCTGGAT
>DASQPR010000679.1:0-5171 GCA_035643815.1 Micromonosporaceae bacterium
CCGGCTGAGCCGGCGACGGCAGCCAACCTCCGTCACCGCCGACAGCGGCACCACGCGCAGCGACGACGTCATAGATCCAGCCGGACCATCCCCCGGCGGTACGTCCTCGCCGTGCCACAGGATCAGCCGGCGGCCGTCACAGATCACGACCTCCTGCCAGACGCCGTTGACCTCGTTGACGAAGCGTTCGAGCGTGAACCCGAGGACCGGCGCGCCGCCGAGCATGCTCGCGAGCGCGTCGATGGCGATGTCCGGGTCGCGCAGGTATGCGCGTGCCGCCGAATCCAGATCCGGGTACGGCGACCAGTCCGGGAACACCGCGGGCAGATCGCTGCTGCCGTACGAGACCATCTCCTCGACCTACCTGTCTCCGGTGGCCTGATCCTCGGGCGTGGTGGACGCCGGCGCCACCGCCCGGTCGGGTGATCCACCACCGGCGAGTGACGCGCCACCCGCCGTGCGGTCGGGCATATCGGGCGATTCCGCCGCATCGGCGCTCACGTCCCGCTGTGCGGCGTCACCACCGCGCTCCGCCGCGGCATTCCCGTCCCGCTCCGCCGCGACATTCCCGTCCCGGTCCGAAGCGGTGCGCGCATCCGGCCGTGCGGTGGAGTCCACGTCGCTGCCTTCGGCCGCGTCCGGCGGCGCGGCTGCGGCGGCGCGACGGGCCGAATACGCCTCCGCGCCCTTGCTCGGCTTGCGCCGTCGGCGCGGTGCGGTGACGCCGGGCGCGAGCTTACGTGACGTGATCAGAAACGCGGTATGCGCGATCATGCGGTGATCGGGCCGCACCGCGAGCCCGTCCGCGTGCCAGTCCCGGACCAGCGACTCCCACGCTCGCGGTTCGGTGAAGCCGCCGTTGGCCCGCAGTGCCTCCACCAGTTCGGACAGTTGGGGCGTGGTCGCTACGTACCCGACGAAAACGCCACCCGGCACGAGCGACCGCTCCAACATGTCGAGCATCTCCCATGGGGCGAGCATGTCGAGGATGATCCGGTCGTACCCGCTCTCCAAGGTGTCGGCGACGTCGCCGACACGCAACGTCCAGGCCGGATGTGGGCCGCCGAAGAACGCTTCGACGTTGCGGCGCGCCACCGCCGCGAAGTCCTCCCGCAACTCCCAACTGTGTACGGCGCCGGACGAACCGACCGCCCGGAGCAACGAACACGACAAGGCGCCGGAACCGGCTCCTGCCTCGAGTACGCGGGCACCGGGGAAGATGTCGCCCATCGCCACGATCTGTGCCGCGTCTTTCGGATAGATCACCTGGGCACCACGAGGCATGGACAGCACGTAATCGGCCAACAGCGGCCGAAGCGCCAGGTAGGTAGTGCCGCCGGAGGACGAGACGACGCTACCGTCGCTCTGCCCGAGCAGGTCGTCGTGCGCTACGCCGCCCCGATGAGTGTGGTAGACGCCGCCGGCCTCCAGCACGATGGTGTTCATGCGGCCCTTGGGGTCGGTGAGCTGGACCCGGTCGCCGATCTGGAACGGCCCGCTAGGCGCCCGCCCGACGATCGGCTCAGCCTGCGCTGCGGATGTTCCGGCCGTGGCGGCTGAGCTCACCGTCGCACCTTTCGCTTCGCGGGCTGCCCGCCCGCCGCTCACCCGCCGGCGCGGGTCCCGAGCTCCGAGATGAAGTCGGTGACCCGGAGGACACCGATGACATCCTCGCCCATGGTCACTAAGAGGTCTTCGCCCGGGTTGGCCTGGATGGCAGCCAGGACCGCCGGGCCCAAAGCGTCAGCGGACACGCGGCCACCCGGCCCGACCGTGTGGGCAACGGTATCCACGGCCACCCAGGGCCGCCGCTCTACCGGCACGCGTGCGACCTCATGGTTGTCGACCAGGCCGACGACCCGGCCCAATCCGTCGGCGATGCCGAGCATCGCCCGGTGCGGCGCGGTGAGACCGCCCGGAGCCTCATCCCGCTGGCGCAGCGCTTCGGATAGTGGCGTCCCGCTGACCACCGTGTACAGCGGCCGAGCCAGCCGCCCGGCATGGAGCTCCGGCAGCCGTGCCTTGATGCGTGCGGACTGGATGGCCGACGACGCGCCGCTCCACATGGTCATGGCGACGAGACCGAGAAGCAGCACGCTCACGTACGTCAGGTATCCACCCCGGATGAACAACACGATCGACAGGCCCAGCGTGGCTATTGCGATCACCCGACCGGACCAGCCGGCGGCCACGTCCGCCTTGTACGGGCTCCGGGTCGCGGCCCACACCCCGGCCCGAAGCGCGCGCCCGCCGTCCAGCGGCAGGCCAGGCAGGCCGTTGAACACCGCGACGATCGCGTTGCTGGCCGCGAACTGGAACGCAAGATCGCCAAGCACCGTGCCGCGCTCGGTGATAGGCAGTGCCAGGCCGCCGACGACCGCGAGCACCAGCGACACACCCGGTCCGGCCAACGCGATCGCGGCCTCCGACCGAGGCGACGGCGCGTCGCGATCCATCTCGGTGAAGCCGCCGAGCAGCTCCAGCGTGATCCCCCGGACACCGACACCGTATCGCCGCGCCATGAACGCATGGCCCAGCTCGTGCAGCAACACCGACACCACGAGGCACACGACGATGCCGAAGCCGAGCAAATACGTCACTGGCACGCTGCGATCGCCGGCGCCGACATAGCTGCCGTAGCCGATCGTGATAAGCACCGCCAGCAGCAACCAGGAGAACGTCAGATACACCGGCACGCCCGCGATCCGCGCGACCCGCACCAGGCCGGGGCGCGTCGGGCCGGCCGCGGCCGGCGGCGGTGACTGCGGTTGCGAGGTTGGCTGTGCCATTGATGTCCATGCTACGCACCGCCGGCTGTCACACGGCTCCCTTACGCTGTCGGCATGATGGTCGAGCCGCGCGTCTCCGGGTCAATTCCCGTCGCACCAACGTCGCCGGCGGCACTGCCCGGCGGACGGCTGTCCCCGGCCGACACGGCGCTGGCCGACTCACGGCTCCGCGCGTCGCTGTCACCATCACGAGCGGCTGATTTCAAGACGTGCCCGCTGCTCTACCGGCTGCGCAGCATCGACCGCATTCCCGAGGCGCCGACGCAGGACCAGCTTCGCGGCACGTTGGTGCACGCGGTGCTGGAAGGACTCTTCGATCTGCCGGCGGGCGACCGCACTCCGCTCGCAGCGGCGGCGCTCGTCGAGCCGCAGTGGCAGCATCTGCTCGACGAGGCGCCGGAGCTGGCCGGTGTCGTGCCCGACGATGATCTCGCCACATTTCTCGAGTCTGCGGGCGGCCTGCTCGCCGGATACTTCGCGATGGAGGACCCGACGAGGCTCGCGCCGGCCGAGCGGGAATATCTGGTGTCGACCGAGATCGACGACGGGCGCCTGCAGCTGCGCGGCTATGTCGACCGTCTCGACGTCGCACCCGACGGCGCGATCCGCGTGGTCGACTACAAGACCGGTGGCGCGCCGCGTGAGGCGTTCGAGGCGCGCGCGTTGTTCCAGTTGAAGTTTTACGCGCTCGTGTTGTGGCGCACCCGTGGGACGGTCCCGGCCGTGCTGCGCCTGGTCTATCTCAAGGATCGTGAGATCTGCGACTTTGCCCCCGATGCCGACGAGCTGGTCCGGTTCGAGCGCACACTCGTGGCGCTGTGGGCCGCGATCGCGAAGGCACGCGAAGCGCGCGAGTTCCAACCGACGCCGAGCCGCCTGTGCGCCTGGTGTGCACATCATGCGCTGTGTCCGGCGTTCGACGGCACGCCGCCGCCCTACCCGGTCGAGTTGGAGCTGGTGGCCGTTCCGGCCGACCCGGGCGCGGTCAGCGCCGACGACTAGATCCGTTGCGTCGCAACGGTTGCGGCGAGGAACGCGACATCGACGTCGGTCAGGCTCCGCACGTGTGTCACGCCATCGAGGTGAGAAAGATCAACCTCAGCCGGTACGGCGACGACGACGCAACCGGCCGCCAGGGCACTCGCGATCCCGGTCGGCGAGTCCTCGATCGCGACGCAGTTTCCCGGCGGCACACCGATCGCGGCGGCGGCCGACGCGTACGGCTCCGGATGCGGCTTGCCGTCGATCACGTCGTCATCGGTGACGATCGCATCGAAGTTGTCCCGACCGATCGTGCCCAGCATGATGTCGACGAGATCCTTCGCGGTCGCCGTCACCAGCGCCGTCGGCACGCCGGCGGCACGTACGGCGCCGAGCAGCTCACGAGCGCCCGGTCGCCACGTGAGGCCGTTCGTAAACAACTCGCCGACCCGGTCCTCGAGCCAGGTCGCGGCCGACTCCGGCTCGAATCCGGACGCCGAGATCACATCCGGTCCGATCGCGGTGAACAGCATCGCGATCGCCTCCGGCGTCGTCGTACCGACCATCGAGGCGCGTACGGCCGGATCCAGGTCGCCGCCGAGCCGGTCGGCCAGCTCCTCCAGTGCCTGCTGCCAGATCTTCTCGCTGTCGACGAGCGTGCCGTCCATGTCGAACAGCACGGCGGCGAGGCGGCGATGGTCGGTCACGGCACGAGCCTATCCAGGCGCGTTGACGCCACCGGCACGCAACGGTGAACATGTGACGCTGGTCCACTCCGCACGTCAGCCGCCACCGCGGCGTGGTCGTCGAAATCCGGTTGCCGAGCCGGAAAGACTGACGTTGTGACGGCCCTTGATGACCTGATGGAACGCGCGGCGCCCGACTCCGACGTACGGGGGGTAATTCTGACCGGATCGCACGCCCGAGACATGGCGACCGCCCATTCGGACTACGACGTGATCGTCGTGGTCGACGCCCCAACGGACGCGTGGCGGGAAACCACCCGCACAGCGGCACTCGACGAAATCGTCTATACGGTTGCCGCGCTGGCTGACACTTCGCCCACGTGGCAGCGCTACGCGTTCCGCGGCGCCCAGGTGTTGCTAGATCGCCTCGACGGAAGCATTGCCGATCTCGCACAGGCTCAGGCGACGCCGACCGAGCGCGAGGCCCGGTCGTGGGCCGCGGAGAATCTCGATTCGTACATCAACCAGGCCTATCGCGCGTTGAAGAGTCGTCGGGATGGCCGCACGGTAGAGGCACGGCTGGACGAGATGGAGACGGCCGGTTGGTTCTTGTCGGCGCTGTTCCCGTTGTACGGCCGGCTTCGTCCATACAACAAGTACCTGCGGTGGGAACTGGCGACGTACCCGCTCGGAGCACCGTGGGACGTCGAAACAC
>DASQPR010000680.1:0-3623 GCA_035643815.1 Micromonosporaceae bacterium
CTGGTCGGGTCGGTGCTGCTGGTCGGGTCGGTGCTGCTGGTCGGGTCGGTGCTGCTGGTCGGATCAGTGCTGCTGGTCGGGTCGGTGGTCTCGGTCGCGGAACTAGCCTGGTCAGTCGAAGGGGTCGACATTGGCACGTCAGATCCTCGTGACTCGGTTCGGATCGCCACACGTACAGGCCGCCCGGCGCTCGCCTGGTTACGGCGACCCCGCCCTGGAGTCGCGGTCGCACACGAACGTCGTCGGCCCTGGGGGACCGGGCGGCGGTTCGGCGCGGCGGCGTGCCGGCTGTGCCCTCGCCTGCTCGTACGGCAGGCGGAACGGCCCATGCTACGCCGGGGCCCGACGGGGATGCCGCCGAGTTTCGTCCCGGGCGCTACCTGCGAGATCATCGGATCATGACCAAGCCGCACGCTGCCCGTGATAGCAACGGCCGCCGGCCGGACCAGCCGGATGGTCCGCCGGCCGGTGCGCACCCGCCGAAACCTGGCGACCAGCCCGAATCGGCCGCCACGTCAACGGAATCGGCCGCCGATGCGTCCGTGGCATCCGACGCATCCGATGGGCCCAGCGCGGAGCGGCGGCTGGAGATCAACGAACCGGCCAGCCTGCGAGCAATATCACATCCGGCCCGGCTCGCGGCTATGCAGCGGCTGATGATGATCGGTCCGGCCACGGCCACCGAACTCGGCGAGACCGCTGGTCTCAGTGCCAGCGCTATGAGCTACCACCTGCGCAGCCTGGAGAAGGCCGGCCTGATCGAGACCGCGCCTAGCCGCGGCGACGGCCGGGAACGGGTCTGGCGGAGCGTGCACGAGGGCTACACGGTGGACACGCTCGAGGGCGGCTCAGCCGAGATGCGCGACGCGTCGCGTGAGCTGATCGAATCCGTACTCCTCGTGCAGGACATGCGGGTCCGCCGCTGGCTTGGGCTGAGCGAAACCGAGCCGGACTGGATCGACACCGGTTACTTCTACGAAACGTTGTTGAACGTGACCCAGGACGAATTGGCCACTTTGAACCGGAAGATCCAGGAACTTCTGACGCCGTATCGACTGGGTCGGCGCAAAAACCCACCGCCGGGTGCGCGCCAGACGTCGTTCGTGGCGCGTGGGTTCCCGCTGGCCGACCCGGTCGCGTTGGTTCGCTCGGACGACCCGAGCCCGGGCCGTGTGCCTGGTTCCGGCGCGGGTTAGGGCTCCGGTCCTGGGGTCGGTTCGGCCGATCCGGCTCGATCAGCACCCTTGCCATGGGAAGATGTGAAGCAGTAACTTCGAAGTATGTCCTTCGCATCTCCGCCGTCAAGCGCGACTGCTCCGACTGCGCAGGTCGCACCTCGGTGGTCCGACGTATACATCGCGGCACTCGCGCGGGCGGTCTCTGGGTGTGGGGACATGCTCGCGGCGACCGCGCTCGCGTTGATCCTGGTGGCGAGGGGCGAGAGCGGTCTCGCCGTGGCTGGCATCCTGCTGGCGGCGGCGGTCCCACTCGTGGCCGTCGGACCGTTCGCGGGCCGACTGGCCGACCGGGTCGACAGCCGGACGCTGATCGTGTCGGTCGGGCTAGCCCAGGCCGCCATCTGTGTTGCGCTCGCCTTCGCGATCCAGCCGATCCTGATCATCGCGTTGGTCGCAATGCTCGCGATCGGACTTGCGGTCACCAGCCCGACGATGAGCGCCCTCACGCCTCTGATGGTCGGCCGACCGAACCTCGCCCGGGCTGGCGGCATCTCGCAAACGGCGGCGACGATCGGAATGCTCGTCGCGCCCGCGCTCGGTGGGGTGCTCGTCGGCGCGTTCGGATCGCGGGTGCCGCTGCTGATCGACGCGGGAACATACTTGTCGATCCCGATCGCCGGTCTGCTCATCCGTACCCGCCGTGGTGGTCGTTTCCGGACCGTGCCGGCCGCGACAAGCGTCGGCAGCACGGACGCCGCGGCCGCCGGGACGCCCAGCCGGCGCCAGCCGGTGTTCCGCATGCGATCCGACGCGCTGCTTTGGCCGCTCATGGTGATGATCGGCGCGGTCATCGGCGCGATCAGCGCAGTCAACGTCATCGACGTGTTCTTCATCCGGCAGACGCTGCACGCGTCGGCCACCGTCTACGGCCTAGTCAGTGCGGTGTGGATCGTCGGCATGGTGTTCGGCGCGATCGTCTGGGGCCGCCAGCGCCGCGACGACGTCGGGACGGCCAAGGCGTTGTTGCTGACCAACTTCGCGACCGGGGTTGCGATCACCGTCGCCGGTCTCATGCCGCACGTCGGCTGGGTCGTTCCACTGTGGCTGCTCGGCGGTGTCCTGAACGGGATGGAGAACGTGGCCATCGGCGTCATCCTCGGCGCTCGCGTGCCGCCGGAGGTCCGCGGCCACGCCAGCGCGATCTTCAACAGCATCGCTAGTGGCGCGAACGCGTTCGGTTACCTGGCCGGCGGCGTCTTGCTGGCGGTCGCGTCGCCCCGTCTCCTCGTCGTCGCGTGTGGGCTGGCCGGCGTGGCCGCGGCCGCGATCTCCGGGCTGCCGCTGGCTCGCGCGATGCGACACGAGCGTGCCACGGACGACTCCTCGGCCGCCGATGGTCCACTCCCGCGGACGATCGCGGCCGTATAGCGGGCTCCTCCCTTTGATCTTGGTGCGATTGCGGGGTTGGGGCGCCGGAGGCGCACCAAGATCGGTCGCGGGAGCGTCGTGACCCTGCGACAAATCGCCTATGTCGCCCCGCAGCGCGCGCTTTTGGTCGCGCGGACACGGTCACGTTATCCCGGTATGTGAGCGCGCCCACTCGCATCGTCCGCGTAACGTGCCGAGACATGAGCGCACCGCAAGCACCCCAACGTCCCCGCGTCGGGCACATCCAGTTCCTCAACTGCCTTCCGATCTACTGGGGTCTGATGCGCTCGGGTGCGCTTCTCGACGTTGACCTGCGCAAGGACACCCCGGATCAGCTGAATGCGGCCCTTGTCGCCGGCGACCTCGACATCGGACCGATCTCCCTCGTCGAATACCTGCGCCACGCCGATGAGCTGCTGCTGCTGCCGGATCTCGCGGTCGGCAGCGACGGCCCGGTCCTGTCGGTGAATCTGGTGTCGACCAAACCCATCGCCGACATCAAGCGCGTCGCGCTCGGCTCGACGAGCCGGACCGGTGTGCTCCTCGCGAAGATGCTGCTGTCCGACCGGTACGGTGTCCGCCCGGAGTTCTTCCGGTGCCCGCCGGAGCTCGGCACGATGCTGCTCGAGGCGGACGCCGCCGTGGTGATCGGTGACGTCGCATTGCGCGCGCTCTACGAGGCGCCGTCGTCCGGCCTCACAGTGACCGATCTCGGCGCCGAGTGGCGCGACTGGTCGGGTCTGCCGATGGTGTTCGCGGTGTGGGCAGTACGCAAAGAGTTCGCCGGCCAACATCCGGGCCTGGTCAAGGACGTACACGAGGCGTTCCTACGTTCGCGCGATCTCTGCCTCGACGAGCTGGACGAGGTGGCCGAGGCGGCGGCCCGCTGGGAGCCGTTCGACGCGGCCACCCTGGCCAACTACTTCCGGGCACTGGACTTCTCGCTCGGTGAGCGCCAGGTGGCCGGGCTGCGCGAGTTCGCCCGGCGGGCCGCCGAGCTGGGCGAGGTACCCCCGC
>DASQPR010000681.1:0-3620 GCA_035643815.1 Micromonosporaceae bacterium
TTCTTGGCCATCGCGTCCTCGTCCGACCGCGTCTTAGCCACGATCGCGACCGGAAGCAGCGGCTCCGGCATGTTCCACGGAGCGACCAGCAACGGCGTGGCCTTCGACGAAATCGTGTCACCGGTCTCCGCCGTCGTTGACTTGGTGATGGCGCAGATGTCGCCGGCTATGCACTTGGGCACCTCACGGAGTTGCGCACCGAGCGGTGAATAGAGGTGGGCAATGCGTTCGTCGCCGTCGTGATCGGCATGCCCGCGCTCGGCCATGCCGTGGCCGGCGATGTGGGCCGCGGTCTCCGGGCTGAGCGTGCCGGAGAAGACGCGTACGAGCGAGACACGCCCGACGTAGGGGTCGATCGTCGTCTTGACCACCTCGGCCACCAGCGGGCCGTTTGGGTCGCAGGTCAGCGGTTCGGCCGGAGAGCCGTCGAGTCGAGTGACGGCGGGCAGGTCGTGTTCGGCCGGAGTCGGGAACGCACGCGTGAGCACCTCGAGCAAAGCGTCGAGACCGAGCCCGGTCGTCGCCGCGACCGGGATCACCGGATAGAACGAGCCGTGTGCGACGGCCTTCTCCAGGTCGTCGATGATCGTGTCGGTTGGGATGTCCTCGCCTTCGAGGTAACGGTCCATCAGGGACTCGTCTTCGCTCTCCGCGATGATCCCTTCGATCAGCTCGCCGCGCGCGCCCTCGATCGCCGTACGGTGTTCGGGGTCGGGCTCGCGGACCTGGCCCGGATGGCCCGCCGTGTAGTCGAAGACCCGCTGCGTGACGAGGCCGAGGAGTCCAACCGCGGTCTCCCCGTCGTCGGCCAGCATGGGCAGGTAGAGCGGGAGCACGTTGTCGCCGAAGGCGGCCTGGCATTCGGTCAGCGCCTCGTCGAAGTCGGCGCGCGGATGATCGAGGCGGGTGATCGCCACGGCCCGCGGCATGCTAACCGCGGCGCATTCGTCCCAGAGCGCGATCGTCGCGGCGTCGACGCCGTCGACGGCGGACACCACGAACAGGGTCGCATCGGCGGCTCGTAGTCCGGCGCGGAGTTCGCCGACGAAGTCGGCGTAGCCGGGCGTATCCAACAGGTTCACCTTCACGGTCGGGGCGTCGCCGACCGCGTACATCAGTGGGGCACACGCGAGACTCACCGAGCGCTGCTGCCGGACGGCGGCCGCGTCGTAGTCGCTGACCGTGGTGCCTTCGGTCACCTCGCCGGCCCGGCTGATCGTGCCGGTCGCCGCGAGCAGCGCCTCGACAAGAGTCGTCTTGCCGGCGCCCGAGTGCCCGACGAGCACCACGTTGCGTACCCTGCCGGGTTGATCCACCACCGGCGCTGGGCCGGTGACTCCCTTCTCCTGCGACTTCTGCGCCATGGGCGCACCTCCGCGAAATTCGTGGCGGCGCCGCCTTGGTTCCGGCGGCGCCGGCCTGGCGAGTAGCTGGTCAGTAACCTGATCCCACACCCGCGTCGGGGGTCGCACAACCCCGATGGCGAGAACTGGCGCCGGTTCGGCTTTGTCGCCGCGTTACCTCCCCGTAGCGCCAGCGTCATCGGCTGGTCCAACGCGCCTGGCGGCTGACGCTACGCATCGGCTGGTCAGAGTCCCACCCGCCGCCGGTGCTGGTGCTCCGGTCGCCTAGGGTGGGAGCCGCCATGGCAAAGATCTTCAACGTGTCCGCGCGCGCGGTCATCGCTCGCATCAGCGACCCCCCGGCTCGGGCACTGCTCCGCGTGGGTGTGTCACCGGACGTGGTGACGGCGCTGGGCACGGTCGGCGTGTTGGTCGGCGCCCTCGTGTTTGCGCTCACCGGCAACTACCTGGCCGGTACGATCATCGTCACGCTGAGCGCCTTCTCCGACCTGCTCGACGGAACGATGGCGCGATTGCGCGGGCGCTCCACGAAGTTCGGCGCGCTGCTGGACTCGACCTGTGACCGGATCGCCGACGGCGCGGTGTTCGGCGCGGTGGCCTACTGGCTCGCGATCCAAGGACGCCATTGGGGGGCAATCGCGGCTTTGGTGAGCCTGGTCGCCGGGCAGGTCGTCTCCTACGTCAAGGCGCGTGCCGAAGGACTCGGCTTCACCGCGAACGTGGGTCTGATCGAGCGGGCCGAACGGCTGATCCTGCTTGGCGTTGGCGGTCTGTTGTCGGCGTCCGGCGTCACGTACGGTCTCGATGTCGCCCTAGGCGTGCTAGCCGTATTGTCGATCGTGACGGTCGGCCAGCGGATGACCACCGTCTACCGCCAGGATCGGATCGCGCACCCGGTGGAGCCGCCCGAGCCTCCGGCGACAGAACCTAACCCGGTGTAAGCGAGGTGGCGTGAGCGCGAAGGATCGTACGGTCGACTGGGCGTACGCCGCCGGCTGGCGAGTGATCCGCGCGCTGCCCGAGCCGGTGGCGGCCCGGCTGTTTCGCGCGGTGGCCGATGGCGCCGTGCGCCGCGACGGCCGTGGGGTCCGCCAACTGGCCGAGAACCTCCGGGTCGTGGTCGGCCCGGACATGCCCGACGACGAGTTCGATCGGCTGTTGCGTGACGCGATGCGGTCGTACGCCCGATATTGGCTTGAAGCGTTTCGGCTGCCGTCGCTCACGCAACAGGACCGGTTAGACAAATTTGGCTTCGACCGCACTGATGTGTTGCTCGAGAACGCGGTACCGGGCACTGGCGTGATCCTCGCGCTCGCGCACTGGGGGAATTGGGACGCCGCCGGCGCGTACGTGACCGCCAACGGCATGGCCCTCACCACCGTTGCCGAGCGGCTCAAGCCGGAGGCGCTCTACGAGCGGTTCGTCGCGTTCCGGGCCAAGCTGGGCATGGAGATCGTGCCGCTGACCGGCGGCGACCGGGCGACGCTCGATCTGCTCGCCGACCGGTTGAAGGCGGGCGCCGTTGTGCCGCTGCTCGCCGACCGTGACCTGTCCGCGCGCGGCGTCGAGGTGACGTTCTTCGGCCGTCGGACGAAGATGCCGCCCGGCCCGGCGATCCTCGCTCTGCGTACGGGTGCGCCGCTCTACGTCGTGA
This sequence comes from Micromonosporaceae bacterium, assembly GCA_035643815.1. Classification (GTDB taxonomy): domain Bacteria; phylum Actinomycetota; class Actinomycetes; order Mycobacteriales; family Micromonosporaceae; genus DASQPR01. The sequence continues at coordinate 3,019 of DASQPR010000681.1, forward strand.
AGTGCTGGTTCGAACCGGATCGCCCGGTCGGGTCGCTGTCGCACCGCATCGAGCTGACCGACACGTCCGGATCGTTCGGCGACCGGGCCCGCCGCCTGACCCAACTCGTCGCGAACGAGTTCGAGCGCGGCATCCGTGAGCATCCGACGGACTGGCACATGCTCGCCCGGATGTTCCTCGACGAGCCGGCCGCCGTCCCGGCGGCCCGATCGGACGCGCCCGAGAACCGGTCGGCCACGCCCGAGGCGCCAGCGGCAGTCGAATCCGGGTCGGGCTGAGGCGATCATGCGCATTGGCATCGTGTCCCCCTACTCGTTCGACACGCCCGGCGGCGTCCAGAACCACGTGCATGACCTGGCCGAGACGTTGATCAGCCTCGGCCACTACGTCAACGTGCTCGCGCCGGCGGCCGACGACGAGGAGCTTCCGCGCTACGTGACACCGGCCGGTCGGGCGGTCCCGGTGCCGTACAACGGCTCGGTCGCCCGGGTGTCGTTCGGGCCGATCTCGGCGACGCGGGTGCGCCGGTGGCTGACCACCGGTCGGTTTGACGTGTTGCACGTCCACGAGCCGATCATTCCGAGCCTGTCCATGCTCGCCGT
>DASQPR010000682.1:0-2045 GCA_035643815.1 Micromonosporaceae bacterium
CGTTGCGGAGCGCGTGCGCGGCTTCCATGCCCTCGCGGAAGACGACCTGCACAATCCCCGAGCCGTCGCGCAGGTCCACGAAGATGACGCCGCCGTGGTCCCGGCGGCGGGCCACCCAGCCGGCGAGGATGACCGTCGCTCCGGCGTCCGCCGCGCGCAGGCTTCCAGCTTCATGGGTACGGATCACGTCAAGCGCTCCTCGTGGTCTCGGTCCGTCCGGCTGCGGGCGTCCGATCGCATTCTTCCAGCACCGCCGGCCCACCGTGACACGGCCCGCCCGGCCCCTCCCAAGATCCGTGACCTTGCAGCGGTATGGGCCTGATCATGAAGCGGTCAGACACCTGAGCTATCAAGGTCACGGATCTTGGAGCGGAAGCGCGCGGCGCCACCGGCGACGAATCAGGTTGCGAAGATCCGTGGCTCGAGATCCTCGACGGGCGGACTCCAGTCGGTCGCGGACGCCTGCACCTGTTCGCCGGAGCGGATGTCCTTGACCTGGTCGGACATGCCGTCGACGCCGGGGAACCACACGAACGGGATGCCCCGCCGATCGGCATAGCGGATCTGCTTGCCGAATTTCGCCGGCTCCGGTGCCACCTCGGTCGCGATGCCACGGGACCGCAGCGCCTGTGCGATCCGCCGGCAGGCCGGCCGGGACTCCTCGTCCGGCAACGCGACCACCACGCAGGTCGGCACGTGTCGACTCACACCGAGCGCGTTCGCCCCGAACAGCAGGCCGAGCATCCGGGACACACCGATCGAGATGCCGACACCGGGATACTTGGCGTCCGCATCCGAGGCGAGATTGTCGTAGCGGCCACCGGAGCACACCGATCCGGCGCGCTCGTAGCCGGCCATCGTCGTCTCGTACACGGTGCCGGTGTAATAGTCGAGTCCACGTGCGATCTTGAGTTGCGCCACGAGCAGGCCGGGCGCGTATTCGCGGGCAGCCTCGACGACGCGTACGAGCTCGTCCAGGCCCTCATCGAGCAGCGGGTCGGAGACGCCGAGCGCGCCCACGGCGTCCGCAAACGAGGCATCCGGCGCCTCGATCTCGGCCAGCGCAAGACATGCCTTCGCCTGCGCATCGGTCGCCCCGGCCGTCTCGACGAGCAACTTCGACACGCCGCCCGGCCCGACCTTGTCCAGCTTGTCGATCGCCCGCAGCGCCGCCTCCGGGTCGCCGATACCTAGGCCCCGGTAAAAGCCCTCGCACAGCTTGCGGTTGTTGACCTGGACCGTCACCGGCGGGATCGGCAGCCCGGCGAGCGCGTCGCCGATGACGAGTGGGATCTCGACCTCGTTGTCGAAGCCGAGCGTGTCCCGGTCGACCACGTCGATGTCGGCCTGGATGAACTCGCGGTAGCGCCCCTGCTGCGGTCGCTCGCCGCGCCAAGACTTCTGGATCTGGTAGCGCCGGAACGGAAACTGCAGCCGCCCCGCGTTCTCTAGAACAAACCGCGCAAACGGTACGGTCAGGTCGAAGTGCAGTCCGAGCGACGCGTCCGACACATCGTCCGGATCGGCTTGGAGGCGGCTCAGGACGTACACCTCTTTGGAGGTTTCGCCCTTGCGCCGCAGCTGATCGAGCGGCTCGACGGCCCGCGTCTCCAGCGGAGCGAAGCCGTAGATCTCGAACGTGTGCCGCAACCGGTCGATGATTTGCTGCTCGATCATGCGCTGCGGCGGAAGCCACTCCGGGAAGCCGGACAGTGGCGCGATCTTCGTTGCCATGACGGTCGTTACCAGCCTTTGCTCGGTGCCGCGACGCTGGCCGCCTCCCGCAGGTACGGGTTGGTGGCGCGCTCGGCGGCAATGGTCGTCGTCGGGCCATGGCCGGGCAGTACGACAGTCTCGTCGGGCAGCGGGAGCACCTTGTCCCGAAGGCTCGCCCACATCGCCGCCATGTCGCCGCCCGGCAGGTCGGTGCGTCCGATGGAGCCCGCGAACAGGACGTCACCGCTGAAGCACAGTGGTTCACCTTGTTCGCCGGGCGCGTGGAACATCACCGACCCGCTGGTATGGCCGGGCGCGTGGTTCACGGT
>DASQPR010000683.1:0-4176 GCA_035643815.1 Micromonosporaceae bacterium
GGCCACCCGCAAGGCGTCCAGTGACGTGCTGCAGGCGCTCGCGGCCTTCCCGGAGATCTGGGGCGGCTCCGCCGACCTGGCCGAGAGCAACAACACGACGATGGAGGGCGAGCCGTCGTTCGTGCCGCCGGAGCACGCGACAAAGGCTTTCCCCGGTGACTGGTACGGCCGGACGCTGCACTTCGGCATCCGCGAGCACGGCATGGGCTCGATCCTCAACGGAATCGTGCTGCACGGTGGCACTCGCGTCTACGGCGGCACGTTCCTCGTGTTCTCCGACTACATGCGCCCGGCCGTACGCCTGGCGGCGTTGATGAAGATCCCGGTGATCTACGTCTGGACGCACGACTCGATCGGGCTAGGCGAGGACGGGCCGACCCACCAGCCGATCGAGCATCTGAGCGCGCTGCGGGCGATCCCGGGCCTCGACGTCGTACGGCCCGGTGACGCCAACGAGACGGCGTGGGCCTGGCGGATGGCGCTCGAACACACCGACCGGCCGACCGCGCTGTGCCTCACCCGGCAGAACTTGCCGGTGCTCGACCGGGGCACGGTCGCGGACGCCGAAGGCGTGGCCCGGGGGGCGTACACGTTGGCCGAGTCGTCCACGCCGATCCCACAGGTGATCTTGATCGGCACCGGCTCCGAGGTCTCACTGTGCCTTGAGGCCCGCGAGCGACTGGAGGCGGACGGCGTGGGCACGCGGGTCGTGTCCATGCCGTGCCGGGAGTGGTTTGACGCGCAGGACGAGGCCTACCGGAACACCGTGCTGCCACCGGAGGTTAAGGCCAGAGTGAGCGTCGAGGCGGGCATCGCGATGTCGTGGCGCGACCTGGTCGGCTGGACCGGCGAATGCGTGAGCATTGAACACTACGGTGCGTCGGCGCCGTACCAGGTGTTGTTCGAGCAGTTCGGCTTCACTCCGGATCGCGTGGTCGCCGCGGCCCACGCGTCGCTCGCCAAGGCCGGCGTCATCACCGGTTCCACGACCGGCAACTGAAAAGGTATTTCGAGGAGCTGAGGACATGACCGATCGACTCGCTGAGCTGTCCGCCGCCGGAGTTGCGGTGTGGCTCGATGACATTTCCCGTGGACGTCTCATCACCGGCGGTCTGGCGAAGCTGCGCGACGACCAGCACGTCGTGGGCGTGACGAGCAACCCGACCATCTTCGCCAAGGCGCTCGACGATTCCGAGGACTACGCCGAGCAGACCAACGATCTGGCCTTGCGCCGTATCGGCACCGACGAAGCGATGCGGATGATCACCACGTACGACGTCCGGTGGGCCGCCGACGTGCTGCGCGGGCCGTACGACGCGTCGAACGGGGTCGACGGCCGGGTCTCGATCGAGGTCGACCCGCGGCTCGCCTACGACACCGACCGGACGAACGCCGAGGCCAAGCAGCTGTGGTGGCTCGTCGACCGGCCGAACATGTACATCAAGATCCCGGCGACCGCCGCCGGAGTCCCGGCCATCGCGGACACGCTCGCGAAGGGCATCAGCGTCAACGTCACGCTGATCTTCTCGCTGCAGCGGTACCAGGAAGTGATGGGCGCCTTCCTCGACGGCATGGAGCGGGCCAAGGCGAACGGCCACGACCTGTCGAAGATCGGGTCGGTCGCGTCGTTCTTCGTCTCCCGCGTCGACACCGAGGTGGACAAGCGCCTCGACAAGATCGGCACGCCCGAGGCGCAGGCGATGCACGGCAAGGCCGCCATCGCGAACGCTCAGCTGGCCTACCAGCTGTATGAGAAGGTCTTCGCCAGTGATCGCTGGCAGGCGCTGGCCAAGGCCGGCGCACTCCCCCAGCGGCCCTTGTGGGCGTCGACGTCGACGAAGAACCCGGCCTACCGCGACGTGATGTACGTCGAGGAGCTGGTCGCGCCCGGCGTGGTGAACACGATGCCGGAGGCGACGATGCACGCCTTCGCCGACCACGGTGAAGTCCGGCCGGACGCGGTCACGAGCTCGTACGCGGCCGCGCAGAAGGTGCTCGACGACCTCAAGGCCCTCGGCGTCGACTACGACGACGTGGTCGACACGCTGGAGCGCGAGGGCGTGGAGAAGTTCGAGGCGAGTTGGAAGGATCTGATCGGCAGCGTCGGTTCGCAGATCGATGCGGCTCACGCGTCACTCGGGAAGTGACGCGTTGCCGCGTGTCACTCGGGACGGGACGCGTTGTCACGCGGCAGTCACGGCGACGCTGAGGGCACGTACCGTAGGTGTTGTTGCATTTGTCGTAATCGGGACGGCGGGATCGTGATGGCGGCCACGCAGCGACCGCCCACCGCCGCGAAGACCCTGGCCTCGGGGAGCATCCAGTCATGACCGGCAATCCCGTCATCCGCGACGACTTCGAGAAGCGGAGCCCCAACCCGCTGCGCGATCCGAAGGATCGGCGGCTGCCGCGCATCCCCGAGCCGTGCGCAGTCGTCATTTTCGGCGTCACCGGCGATCTGGCCCGCAAGAAGCTCATTCCGGCGATCTACGACCTCGCGAACCGCGGCATGCTGCCGCCGAGCTTCGTGGTCGCCGGTTTCGCCCGCCGCGACTGGGGCGACGAGGACTTCGAGGAGCTCGCCAAGAAGGCGGCCCAGGAGCATGCGCGCACGCCGTGGCGGGACGAGGTCTGGGCCCGGCTGGCCGGCAACATCAAGTTCGTCGGCGGTTCGTTCGACGACGACAACGCGTTCGACGAGCTGTCGGCCACGCTCGACGAGCTTCGGGACACCCACCGTATCCAGGGCAACGCAGCGTTCTACCTATCGATCCCGCCGGCCGCGTTCCCTGTGGTGCTCAAGCAGCTCGCGCGCACTGGGATGGCCGACAACAAGAAGTCCGGTGGCTGGCGTCGGGTGGTCGTCGAAAAGCCGTTCGGCCACGACCTCAAATCGGCCAAGCAGCTCAACTCACTCGTCGACGAGGTGTTCACCGCCCAGGACGTGTTCCGCATCGATCACTACCTGGGCAAGGAGACGGTCCAGAACATCCTGGCGCTGCGCTTCGCGAACACGCTGTTCGAGCCACTGTGGAACGCGAACTACGTCGATTCGGTGCAGATCACGATGGCCGAGGACGTCGGCATCGGAACGCGCGCCGCCTTCTACGACAGCGCCGGAACGGCTCGCGACGTGCTGCAGAACCACCTGTTGCAGCTTCTCGCCATGGTCGCGATGGAGGAGCCGACGAGCTTCGAAGCCGGCGAGATCCGCGCTGAGAAGCTCAAGGTGCTGCGCGCGATCACACTACCGTCGGATATCGCGAGAGACACCGTACGAGGGCAGTATCTGCCTGGCTGGGTGGCCGGCGAGCGAGCGGTCGGATACCTCGAGGAGAAGGAGGTGCCGCCGGACTCCACCACGGAGACGTACGTGGCGGTCAAGCTCGGCATCCAGAACCGCCGGTGGGCTCGGGTGCCGTTCTACATCCGGGCGGGTAAGCGTATGCCGCGGCGGGTCACGGAGATCGCGGTGCTGTTCAAGCGCGCGCCGCACCTTCCGTTCGACCCGGCCGACGTGCGGTCCCTCGGCCAGAACCAGCTCGTCGTCCGCGTCCAGCCGGATGAAGGTCTGGCGGTCAAGTTCGGTTCGAAGGTGCCCGGTACGGCGATGGAGCTGCGGGACATCGTGATGGACTTCCAGTACGGCGAAGCGTTCACCGACTCCTCGCCCGAGGCGTACGAGCGGCTGATCCTCGACGTGTTGGTCGGCGACCGGACGCTGTTCCCGGACGCGCCCGAGGTCGAGGCGAGTTGGCGCGTCGTCGACCCGATGGAGGAGGCGTGGGCCGGCACCACGCCGGACCCGTACCGGGCCGGCGAGTGGGGCCCTCGGGCCGCCGACGCGATGCTGGCCCGCGACGGCAGACAATGGCGGCGTGCATGACCGCGGTCGGCCGCCGTGACCGGCGTGAGGAAGGGATGACCCGGTGATCGGCCTCTGGGATACGACCGGCAACGAGGTGGTCAAGGCGCTGGCCGCGGAGCGGCGCAGTGCGGGCGGCGTGACAAGCGGCCTCGCGCTGACGCTCGTCGCCGTCGTCGACGAGCGGCGGGTACGGGAAGCGGAGGCGGCCGCCACCATCGCGGCCGCGCAGCACCCGTGCCGCCTGGTCATCGTGGTCCGCGCGGAGGGGAGCATCTCCGACCGGAGCCGGCTCGACGCCGAAATCGTGG
>DASQPR010000684.1:0-2360 GCA_035643815.1 Micromonosporaceae bacterium
GGCCGCCCACGTGGCGATCGTGCCCGAGTCGCAGGTCAGCACCGCGTCGGCCGCCGCCAGGCGATCGAGCACGCTGACGACATACTGCGGCGCGATGGGATCCCTGGTCGGCGATTCGAGCGCGCCCATCTTCTCGCGCCAGTCGGCCATCTGCTTTTGATACTTCTCGAGATGGCCGCGCTCGTCGTTACGGTTCAGATGCGGCAGCAACGCCTCCAGCGTCGCGGTCACATCGCCGATCAGCGGTACGTCGGTCGGCAGCCGATTGCCGACCCGCGTCGGATCGATCTCGACCTGGACGACCTTCACCTTGCCGGCCGCCGGCAGATGCTTGGTGTACGGGAAATTCGTCCCGAGCATCAACAGCGTGTCGATATCGTCCACGAGGTCGGCGTTCGGCGCCGTGCCGAGCAGGCCGATCCCCCCGGTCGTGTACGGCGAGTCGTCGGCCAGCACCATCTTGCCCGACAGCGTCTTGATGACCGGCGCACCCAGCACGTCGGCGACCTGCTCGATGAGCGGGCCGGCGCCGCGCGCGCCAATGCCGGCCAGGATCGCCGCCCGCCCGCTGGCGTTCAGCAAATGGGCGGCGGCCTCAATGTCGCGATCGCTCGGGCGCACCTGCGGCCGGAGATAGATCGGTGCGGTCGCTGGCGGGTTCGCCGGCGCGACGCTCGGCCATGGGTTCTCGCCCGCCTCGGCGACCTGAATGTCGTTGGGGATCGTGATATGTGCGACGCCGCGCCGGGCGTACGCCGTGCGGATCGCGACGTCGGCTATGGACGGGAGCTGCGCCGGGTTTGTGATCATAAGGTTGTACTCGGCCACGTCGGCGAACAACTGGTCGAGATGAACCTCTTGCTGATAGCCCGTGCCTAGGACGGACGTCTCCTGCATGCCGGTGATGGCGAGGACCGGCGCGTGGTCGAGCTTCGCATCGTAGAGACCGTTGAGCAGGTGAATGCCGCCCGGACCCGACGTCGCCAGGCAGACGCCGAGGCGGCCGGTCTGCTTCGCGTATGCGGTCGCCATGAACGCGGCCGCCTCCTCGTGATGCACGAGGACGAACTTCACCCGATCCGCGTTGCGACGCAGGCCCTCCATGAGGCCGTTGATGCCGTCGCCGGGCAGTCCGAAGATGGTGTCGACGCCCCAGTCGGCGAGGCGGGAAATCAAGACTTCCGATGTCGTGTGCGCCATGGGTGGGCACGTACCCAATCACGACCGGTCCAGTCACGACCGTGCGAGGAGATTGTCGACCGCTCACAGGTGCCTCTCAGCCTCGCGCGCGCGAATCGTCCTACTCTGCCGTGCTGCCGTGCTGCCGTCGGCGCGGCGTGCGAAGACGTTCAACGGCCACAGCAGCCACGCCCGGCACGGCGGTCACGCCCCGTCCGCGAACCATGCGGTCCGCGTTGTGCGGGGCGCCCAATGACCGCCGACACCGTGGGTACGGTGGCGGTATGGATCGAGGAAGCAGCAAACACAGCCGCCGTCTCGACGAGGAATTGGACGAGGAGGCCCTCGGTATCACCGAGGGATCTGGCGCGGGCGCCCGGGTCGAGGAGTGGCGCGAGACCGAGCCGTCCGGCGAGGACGAACCGGACGTGTCGCTCGTCCCCGATCTCGACGCGGGAGAAGAGGGAGGCGCTCCGAGCGGCATGTCGCCGCAGGACCGCGAACGGCGCTCTCAACTCGGCCGCTACCTGCGCCGCTCGGTATTTCCGGCCGACGCGTCGGCCCTCGTCGCGGAGGCGGGAGCCAATAACGCACCGGACGGCATCATCGACGCCCTGCGGAGCCTGCCCGATTCGACCTCGTACGCGAACGTGGCCGACGTTTGGGCCGCCCTCGTCGGCACACCGGAGTCGCGACTCGAGGAGCGTTTCTGAGCACCGGCCATCGCCGCTGAACCAGACCGTGCCGGTGGCGCGGCGATGGCGCGTGCCGGTGGCGCGGCGATGGCGCGTGCCGGTGGCGCGGCGAGCACACCCGTGCCGGCGGCGCGGCGACGGCCCGGCGATAACGCTCGGCCGGCGCCCCATCCGGGTCAGGTCGGGCTGACCGTGAGGACGATCTTTCCGCGGGTGTGTCCCTTCGCGAGCTCGGTGTAGGCGTCGCGGACCTCGTCGAGCGGATAGGTAGCGTCGATCGGGAGCGTGACGCTGCCGTCGGCGACCAGGTCGGCCACCTCGGCCAGCACCTCGGCGGTCGACGCGGTCGCCATTCCGTCAGCGTGAACGTGGTATTTCTCCGCCGCCGGGAAGTCGATAATGGTGTTGATCCGCTCCGGTGCCACGCCCAGGTTGACGGCGTCGTCGACGTAGCCCGAACCGTGTGTGTCGATGAACGCGTCCACT
>DASQPR010000685.1:0-6953 GCA_035643815.1 Micromonosporaceae bacterium
AATCGGACGTTCGACGAGTCGGCCGATCTCACCACGCTGGCCCGGACCCGGATCGCGGTCGTCTGCGCCGGCGTGAAGTCGATTCTGGACGTGCCGGCCACGCTCGAACGGCTTGAGACGCTGGGCGTCACGGTGCTCGGCTATCAGACGACGCGCTTCCCCGGCTTCTTCGTCGCCGACAGCGGATACGACCTCGACTGGTCGGTCGACGGCCCGGAGCAGGTCGCCGAGATTCTTCGGGCGCAACGCGAGCAGGATCTCGGCGGCACCGGCGTGATCGTCGCCAACCCGCTGCCGGCCGACGAACAGCTCGATCCGACGCTGCACGACAACACACTGGCCGCGGGCCTCGCGATGATGGAGCGCGATGGGGTGACCGGCAAGGCCGTCACGCCGTTCCTGCTGGCACACTTTCACGCATCGACGGAGGGTCGAAGCCTCGCCGTGAACGTACGGATCATCCTGCGCAACGCCGCGCTCGCTGCGCGCATCGCGGTCGCGCTGACCGGACTCGACCGACCAATCGCGGCTCCGCTGTTTTCCGACGGCGTGTCCACACCACCACCGGCATGACCGCCCCGATCGTGCACGGCCGCGTCATGGTGATCGGCGACATCGTGACCGACGTTGTCACGGTGCTCGGCGCACCGATCGTGGCCGGCTCGGACACGCCGGCGCACATCTCCGTCGCCGGCGGCGGGGCCGGCGCGAATACGGCCGCCTGGCTCGCTAACGCCGGCCTGGCGGTGACGTTGTGCGGTGTCGTCGGCGCGGATGCGGTCGGATCCGCGCGCATCGCGGAACTGTCGGCCGCCGGTGTCGACTGCGCGGTGCGGCAGTCATCCGAGATGCCGACCGGTTCGATCGTGATCCTGTCCGGCCCGGCCGATCGCGCGATGATCACCGATCGCGGCGCCAACGCTCTGCTCTCAGTGGCCGACGTCGACGCTGCGTTCGCAGGCTCGGCGGATGCCGTACACCTGCATCTGTCGGGGTATTCGCTGCTCGATGCCGGCTCGGCCGACGCGGCCCGATATGCGCTGGAGGCCGCGCACGCGCGCGGCCTTACGGTGAGCGTCGACGCCGCCTCCGTGGTGCCGTTGCGCGAGGTTGGTGGTCTCGCGTTCGTTTCGTGGGTACGTCGGGCCGACGTGCTATTCGCCAATGCGGACGAAGCCCGGGTGCTGCTCGGCGAGGCCGATTCGCGACGGTTGCTCGCCACGGATCTGGCGGCCGCTCTTGCGACGCGTCTCGAGGGACGGGCGGACGTGGGCGGCACCGTGGTCGTAAAGCTCGGAGCCGATGGAGCCGTCGCGGCGACCAGCCGGGGAGCCGTGGTCGAAGCCCCGGCGCCTCCGGTCACGGCAGTCGACGCGACCGGTGCCGGCGATGCGTTCGCGGCCGGATTTCTCGCGGCCTGGCTGGGCGGCGACGGATTGGACGAGGCATTGGATACCGGCGCCGCTTTCGGGGCGCGGGCCGTGACGACTATCGGCGCCCGGCCGCCGGTCGCCCGGTCGCATGATCTGGACTAGCTGCGACGCGGCCGCGACCGCGGTCGGCAAGGTCAGGGATCGAGATCGATGACGTGACGTTCCGGTTCCGGCGAGCCGTCGGTCAGCGTCTGCTGTGGCGGCGCACTCGGCCGTGGCCGGTATCGGTTCTGCCGCTTGGGCGGGCGGTCGTTGGCGAGGATCACCGCGAGCCACGGGACGATGAACATCCCGAACAGCAGTACAGGCACCCACAACCAGACGAGCGGCGCGTGGATGCTCACGAAGATGACGATCAGGATCAGGCAGACCACGCGGAGGCTCATCATCGTGACGTAGCGCACCTCGCGGTGGCGAAGTTGCTCGCCGCGGCTCGGTGCCGCGTCGGTGATGCGCGTGGGGCGAGAGCTACGGCGCACGCCATCCCCTCCCCCGATCCGGCGGTTCCCGCGTCCCTATCGTCGCACCGTACGCACAGCCGCGTCCAAGCCATGCCCACGCCGGCACCCGGGATCACCACCGGTCAGGCTTTGCGTGCTTCGCGGCAGTCAATCCTTGGCCGCTTTGGCGGCAGTCAGCCCTTGGCCGCCTTGGCGGCAGTCAGCCCTTGGCCGCCTTGGCGGCCACCTTCATCTGCTTCTTGTATTCCCGGACGCGGGTCAGGCTGGATGGGTCGACGATGTCGGCCACCGAGCGGAACGAGCCGTCCTCGCCGTACGCACCGGCGATCTCCTGCCAGCCGGCCGGACGGACGTCGAATTGCTTGCCTAGCAACGCGACGAAGATCTGGGCCTTCTGCTTGCCGAACCCGGGCAGCGCCTCGACCCGCTTCAGCAGCTGGCGGGCGTCGGTCACACCGGACCAAACCGATGCGGCATCGTTGCCGTACGTGTCCGCGATGGCCCGGCACAGCTTCTGTGTACGCTCCGCCATCGATCCCGGGAAACGGTGGATGGCCGGTGGCTTGGCGAAGATCGCCGCGAAGTCCACCGGATCGTGGTCGGCGATCGCAGCCGCGTCGAGGTGAGGCGCGCCGAGACGTTCGGCCAACCGGTATGGCCCGACAAACGCCTTCTCCAACGGAATCTGCTGATCGAGCAGCATGCCGATGAGAAGGGCCAGTGGTTGCTCACGGAGCATGACGTCGGCGGGCGGCTCTTGTGCCAGATACAACTCGGACATGCCCGTCAGCATGGCAGATGTCGCGGCGCGCCGGCACCGGCCGGTCCCGGTGAAGATGTTGCACCAGGTGCGTGAGTGGCGACTGAGGCTGGAGCGCAGCCGTACGATCGTCGCGTGGATCCGCCACGTGACACCAGCTTCGAGGCGCCGCTCTGGCGTGCGCTGGCGGTCTTCCGGGTGGCCGCACTGGCGTACGCTCTGATCTTGATTGCGCACAATGCGCCGTCGTACCGGCATGGTCTAGCCGCTTGGATCGTCGGCGCCGCGATGGCCGTGTGGACCATCGTTGCGATCCGGCTCTACCGCCGCCCGTCGCTACGCCGGTGGCCGCTGCTCGTCGCCGACCTCGTGATCATGGGCTGCTGTCTTCTGGTCAGCGTGCCGATTATCGGCATCGGACCGATCCCGTCGACGCGATCGCTGCCTGGCATCGCGGTCGCCGGACCGGTGCTCGCCTGGGCGATCAGCACCGGGCGGCGCGGCGGAGTCGCCGCCGCGATCGTCATCGGCGCGGGCGATCTATGGACTCGCGGCATCATCAACCAGGGCACGCTGAACAGCGACATCCTGCTGGTGCTGGCCGCCGTCGCGATCGGGCACATGGCTCGGGTCAGCGCGACCGCTCACGAACAGCTGGAACGCGCGACCGAGATGGCGGCGGCCACCCGCACGCGGGAACGGCTGGCCCGCGACATCCACGACTCCGTACTGCAGGTGCTGGCGCTGGTGGCGCGCCGGGCTCAGTCACTCGGCGGCGAAGCGGCGGACCTCGGCCGGCTCGCCGGCGAACAGGAGGCCGCGCTGCGCACACTGATCAGCTCACCGACTCCGGTGGCCGCGCTCGGTGGGCAGGCGGACGTGCGGGCCGGGCTAGGCCAACTCGCGTCGGCCAGCGTCACGATCGCGGCACCGGCCAGCCCCGTGACGTTGCCGGGCAACGTCGCCGAACAGCTAGTCGCTGCGGTGGCCAGTGCGCTCGACAACGTCACCCAGCACGCCGGGGTCGGGGCTCGGGCGTGGGTGCTCCTGGAGGACGATTCGACCGAGGTGACGGTGACCGTCCGCGACGACGGTGCCGGATTTGTCGCCGGCGAGCTGGATCGGGCCGCGTCGGCCGGCCGCCTCGGCGTCGCTCAGTCGATCTGCGGTCGGCTTCGCGACCTGGGCGGAAACGCCGACATCAGGTCGGTGCCCGGTGAGGGTACGCAGGTCGAGATGCGCGTGCCCCGGCCCGCCGGGCCACCGAACGTGTCGAACGCGTCGAACGCGTCTCGGGTGGCGGAGAGCGCGGCATGACCGTACGGGTCATGGTCGTCGACGACCATCCGATGTGGCGGACCGGCATTGCCCGTGATCTCGTCGAGGCCGGCTATGACGTCGTCGCGACGGTCGGGGAGGGTGTGCAAGCGGTTCGGGTCGCGGCGGCCGCGCGACCGGACGTCGTCGTGCTCGACCTGCAGCTGCCCGATCTGTCCGGGGTCGACGTGATCCGCGGACTCGTCGCCGCCCTGCCGTCCGTACGGGTGCTTGTGCTCTCGGCCAGCGGCGAGCAGCAGGACGTGCTGGACGCCGTGACCGCCGGAGCGGCCGGCTACCTCGTCAAGTCCGCTAGCCCGGCCGACTTCCTCGCCGCGGTCGCTGGCACGGCGGCCGGCGAGGCGGTGTTCACCCCAGGCCTCGCCGGTCTGATCCTCGGCGAATACCGGCGGCTTGCGGCGGCCGGTGCGCCCGGCGGCGTAGTCGCGGGCGATGCGGGTCGTACGGCGCCGCCCCGGCTCACCGAGCGCGAGACCGAGGTGCTCCGGTTCGTCGCGACCGGGATGTCGTACAAGCAGATTGCCGACCGGCTTGTCCTATCCCACCGTACGGTGCAGAACCACGTGCAGAACACGCTGCAGAAGCTCCAGCTACATAACCGGGCCGAGCTGGTGCGCTACGCGATCGAGAGTGGACTCGACGAACCGTCCTGAGTGTCCGTGCTCGCGGCGACGGTCGCGAGGCCGATCGGACATCGACGTTGATGCGCGAGCGGCGGCTCCCGACACGCCGACATACTGGCAACATCGATCCATCGGCAAGGCACCATCGGCGGTCTGTGGATAACTCTCCGCGGGCTGTCGCCTGAGTATCGTCTTCGATATCGTGGGGCCGGACAGTGATCCGGCGCACTCGTGCCGTTGGCCGCGGCTTCGGGGGAGGTTGGCGTGATTCCGGACGGTGACTCGGCTCCGGCGCCACCGCTGGCCATCGACGTCGATCCGAATAAGGTGACCGGCTTCGCCAAGACCGTGCAGACAAACGTGCAGGGCACCATCACGCCGACCGCTCCCGGTGTGCGCAGCACGCTCGACATGAGCGTCGGTTTCGGCGAGGGAAACCCGAGCGTCGCGCTCAAAGCGATGTTGCAGAAGTACGGCGAATGCCTCGCGACAATGAATCAGCAGTTGACCAACGTCGGCCAATACGTCGACATATTGGTCACGGCCGCAAATCAGATCAGCACGAATTACAGGTCGAGCGATCAGCTGGCGCAAGCGTCCAACGAGGACATCGACAACGTACTGAACGCCGCGATATTAGCGATCAAGGCGAAGCAGAAGCCCATCGCCGGTGGTCCGGGCCGGATGCGCGCCGAATGACCGGCGATACGAACTGGACGCCGTACAGCGTGCCGGAGCTCGCCGGCATTCTCGATGACGATCTGACCAGCGCATGGGAACAGGTCGGCGCCTGGTTCAGTGCCGACGCGATGCTGGACGACGCCGCGTCGAAGCTCGTCGAAGCTCGGAGCGGTCTGGCGGCTGTCTGGCCGCCAGAGTCGAGTCCGGCGGCGCAGACGTTCTTCCAGGTGGTCGACGCGCTGACCGATTCGATGAAGAAGACCGCGCTGGCCGCGAACACGAACGCAAATGCGTTGTCCCAGGTTCTCGACAATCACAGCGACACCAAGTCCAAGGTGGACGGTCTGCACTCGGCGTGGACGATCAGCCAGAAGATGGCGTCGTCCGACCCCGAGTTTCCGAACCCGGCCCAGTGGCAGTCGAGCCTGAACGCCGAAGCCCAGCAGCACATGACGGCGGCGGACAATGTCATCAACGAGTACGCGTCAACCCTCGTCGTACCACCGGTCATTCCGGTGCCCGGCTGGATCGATCCGGTCACGGTGATTCCCGGCAGTGATGGCACCCCGACAACAGCGGGCGGCGGAAGCAGAAACGTTGCGAGCCCCGGTGGCGGGATCCCGATTCCTATCGGGGGCGGATCACCGCCACCCGCCGGTTCGACCCCACTGCCCGGAGTCCCGATCCTGACCGGCGGTGGCTCTCCGCCGCCCGGCGGCGGCCCCGGTCGTCCGCCAACCGCGCCCGGGCTGCCCGGCCTTCCGGTGCCCCCCGGCGGACCGAGTGGACCCGGCGGACCCGGCGCTCCGACCGGTCCGGGGGCACCCGGCATTCCGGTGCCGGTGGGTCCCATGCCCGGTGCCCCGGGTTTCCCCGGCGGCGGCCCGGCACCGGCTAAGCCCGGCGCCGGAGGTGGAAGCGGTGCCGTTCCGGGCGAGCCAGGCGGCGGCCTGATCCCCAGCGAACCGGGCAGCGGCGGAGGCATCACCGTTCGGCCCGGTGGCGGCGCGGTCGGATTCCCCGGCGAAGCCGGCTTCTCCGGCGAGGGCACCCCGGGGACCGGTCTGACCGGCATCGGTGGGGGGCTCAGCGAAGCCGGCGGGTCGGCTGGTTTGCCACCCGGAGAGGTCCTTCCCGGGCGTGGCGGTGGGGTCGGCGGCAGCATATCGGCCGAGCCGTTGCCGGGTGCGAGCGTCGGCGCGGCCAGCGGTGAGTTCGCGGCTGGCGGCGCGCCCGGTGAGGGCGGTCTCGGGTTCGTCGGCGGCGCACCGATCGCTGGCGGGTCCATGGGCGTCGGCGCCGGTCGCAATGGTGGCCTCCGTGGCGGCGGTGGCACGCATGGCCGCGCCGCAGGCCGAGGCGTCAGTGGCGTCGAGGAGGTCGCGCGCGCCGAGGACGAGTCGTTGCGGGGCGGAAACGTGCTGGGCCGGGACGGGACCCTGCGGCCAGGCCGACCGTCGGCCCGGGCGGGCTCGGACTTCGGCGGCGCGGAGTTTGGTGTTGATGTCGGCCCAACCACCGCCGACGGCACGCTCCGGCCGGGCTCGCCCGGTCGCCCCGAGTATGTGAATGCCCGCGGTTCCGGCGCGACTCTGCATCCCGACGAAGGCGCGAGCCTCCAGCCTCGCGAAGGCGCGACTCTGGTGCCTGGTGAATC
>DASQPR010000686.1:0-2496 GCA_035643815.1 Micromonosporaceae bacterium
GATAACGCCGAGGGGCGGTGGCGGCGCGCCAAATGGCGCACCTCCGCCCAGGATCGCAGGAGCCGAAGTCATGTCTCGTACGTCGCGGACCATCAGTGGTACGCAAGCGGTCGCTCGCGATGACACGCCCGGGCAGGTGCCGGCGCCGCGTCGGCCAAACGGACCCGACCACGACGGGCCCCGGCGTCGTACGCTTGACGGAAGGAGCCCGCGGTTCGGGCCAGTGGCCGAGGAGAGTGACCACCGCACCATGGTGTCGGTTGATCGCGAGTCATCGATCCGGCGGTTGGTGCGCCGGTTGGTAGCCTCTGAGGCCGAACTCGAAGCCGAAGAACTGCAACGTGATGCCGTCGCCTCCGGATGTTGTCCGGTCGACGCGGCCGGTCGAGGCGATCTTGTCTCGATCAGCGGGCGGCTGCGTACGGTGGTGTATACGCCACGAACGACGTTGCCGACGCTCGAGGCCGAGCTCTACGACGGCAGTGACGTCGTGACGCTGGTATGGCTCGGTCGTCGACACATCGCCGGAATCGAGCCGGGACGGCAGCTGACCATCCGAGGACGCGTGGCCACCCGCGACGATCGCAAGGTCGTCTACAACCCGTATTACGAGTTGGAGCCGCCACGGTGAGTCCCGCGTACGGTGCACGAGGGGCGAACGCATGACGGACGAATCGACCCCGCACGGCCGCGCCGAGAAGTTCACGGCCTCGGCGTTCGACGCGGCCGCATTCGAGTTCACGGTCGACGCCGAGACGTCCGCGGCGATCACGCCGGCCGGCGAGGCGGTGAGCGGATCGACAGCGACCCGTTCGGCAGCGAGCGGTTCGCCGGCGGGCGGTTCGTCGGCAGCGGAAGCCGAGACATCAACCACCGAGGTGCTTCCCACCTTCTCGGAGCAGCTGGCCGAGCAGCTGGGTGGCGTCCGAGGGGTGCTTGAGTCGAGCATTCCGATAGCTGTGTTCATCATTGTCAACTTCTGGGCGCTGCGACCGGCGATGATCGTGTCGATCGCATCCGCGCTACTGATCGCGGTCGTCCGCCTGCTGCACCGGCAGACCATCCGGCATGCCGTCAACGGGGTGTTCGGAGTGGCGATCGGCGTCGCTTTCGCCTGGCGGACCGGCAGCGCCAAAGACTTCTACCTGCCGGGCATCATCCTGAGCGCGGTGTACGGCCTGGCCATGATTGCGTCGGTGCTGGTGCGCCGGCCGCTGGTCGGCTGGATCTGGTCGTTGCTGATCGCCGGTGGCAGCACGCGGTGGCAGGACCGGCCGCCGATGGTGCGCCTGTTCAGCCGGCTGACGCTGCTATGGGCCGGCACGTACCTGGTCAAGGTCGCGATACAGACGTGGCTGTTCGGCAACACCGGAGCACATGATCCGGGCACCGCGCTCGGCATCGCCCGGCTCGCGCTGGGCTATCCGCCGTACGCCCTCCTGCTGGCCTTCACCGTGTGGTCGGTGCGGCGACTGACCGCGTCGGACCCGAGCCTCGCCGACGTACGCTGACCGCCGCAGGACGGCGGCCGGCGTCAGGCCGGCGCGGTCCGCGGGCCGCGACCTGCGCGAGCGATCGCTGAGCTGCGTGTCCGCTCGACACTGTCGGCGCCCAGGATGACGGTGCGGACCTCGTCCTCGACCTCGCTCGTGACCACGAAGATCAACTCATCGCCGACCTCGAGCGGATCGTCTGGGCTCGGCACCAGCACGCGCTTGCCGCGCAGGATCGCCACGAGTGCGCAATCGCGTGGCATCGGTACGTCCCGGACCGGATGGCCGACGTACGGCGCGGACGGCGGCAGCGTGATCTCGACCAGGTTCGCCTGACTCTGGCGGAACGTCATTAGCCGGACGAGATCCCCGACCGTGACGGCCTCCTCGACGAGCGCGGCCATGAGACGCGGTTTGCTGACTGAGACGTCCACACCCCACTGGTCGGTGAAGAGCCATTCATTCTCGGCCCGGTTGACGCGGGCGACGACCCGGTTGACGCCGAACTCGGTCTTCGCGAGCAACGACACGACGAGGTTGACCTTGTCGTCACCGGTCGCCGCGACCACGACGTCACACGTCTCCAGGCGGGCCATCTGCAGGCTGGCGACCTCGCACGCGTCGGCCAGCACCCATTCGGCCTGCGGTACGCGCTCCGGGCGGAGCATCTTCGGAATGCGTTCGATGAGCATGACCTGGTGGCCGTTGTCGATCAATTCGGCCGCAATGGACCGTCCGACATTGCCCGCCCCGGCGATCGCCACTCGCATGATCAGTGTCCCCCTTCCGGTGCTCCGGAGATCTTGGTGACGGCCTCGATCATTTCGTCGGTCACGAGCATGAAAACCTGGTCGCCCTCCTGGATCACCGTGGAGGCGGTGGGCAGCGTGCCGATGCCGAAGCGCATGACGTACGCCGCGCGTGTCCCGGTTGCCTCCTCGAGCGTCCGCAGCGGCTTGCCGACCCAGTCCCGGTCGATCGGCACCTCCATGATCGAGATCGT